>NZ_JAPEHS010000019.1:0-36017 GCF_028823565.1 Psychrobacter sp. A3 | reverse complement strand
ACACCGAGTATTGAGTAGTGAAAAGCCACCCTTTATAGGGTGGCTTTTTTTTGGGTGCTTATAGAGGGTTATGGGGTTTATTGGAAAGGGGCAGGGAGGGTGGTACTTCATAAAGTATGTTTTTTAAAGCTATAACTATCAATAACTGCAGTAAGTGAAAATACCGTTCTTTTTGTTTTTAGTCTATTGTGTTTTTTATGAGAGCTTGCTATATTAACGCTGCTTCTAATAAGTCAGTTGGGATATCGATTTTTACTTATTTATTTACTTAAGTAAGACTGATGTAGCCGCAAAATGACTAAGAGCAAAGCTCGGTAAAAATGATAATTTTACCGCTAAGGGCTTGCATTTTATGCTAAATATTGTATAATGCTGTCCTTTACACCCATAGGCGATTGGCTCAATTGGTAGAGCATCGGTCTCCAAAACCGAGGGTTGTAGGTTCGAGTCCTACATCGCCTGCCATCTTCTTATCACATCTTTGTTGTACCTCACCATCTCCGAAGCGAGTTCTTTATGAGCAATAATCAAGATAACCTCGAGAATAAGTTATCTGATGCCAAGGCGACGGCGAGCTCGATGCTGACTAAAGGTAAGCACGTCTCAGCAGGCAATAAGACCACTGCGGTCGAGGTTGCTAAGACAGGCTCAATCAAAGATTTGATTTTGTGGCTTGTAGCCGCAGTAGTATTAATTGCAGCAACATTGGTCAATCAGTATTTACCCGGTTATTGGCAGCCAGCCAACGATGTCTGGGTGCGTATTGGCATCATTGTTGCTTTGGTTGTGGTTGCTTTGGTGTGTTTGGCCTTAACCCATCAGGGTCGCGCTTTTAAAATTTTACTAAAAGACGCTGCGGTTGAGCTACGCCGAGTGACCTGGCCGAGTAAAGACGAAACCTTTCAATACACATGGCAAGTGCTTGTCGTGATTGCGATTGTTGGGTTCTTTATTTGGTTGTTGGATAACTTCTTTAATTGGTTCGTTGGTATCTTTATTGGCTAGTCACACGTATTAGTGGGCAAGACCAAAATGGACGGATAACGACTTATTTATAATGATCAGGAGCGTGATATGCGTTGGTATATTGTCCAAGCATTTTCAGGATATGAAAAGCAAGTACAGCGTTCATTAACTGATCGTATCAACCGCAGTGAGTTTGCTGATTCGTTCGGTGATGTGTTGGTGCCGACAGAAGAAGTCGTCGAAATGAAAGACGGCAAAAAGCGTAAGAGTGAGCGCAAATTCTTTCCAGGATATGTATTGATCCAGATGGAAATGAATGACAACACGTGGCACATCGTCAAAGACTGTCCACGTATTATGGGCTTTGTTGGCGGTACGCCAGAGATGCCAGCACCTATCACGCAGGCAGAAGCGGATCGTATTTTGAACCGTCTAAATCAGACTGAAGCTGACCCACGTCCTAAGACGCTCTTTGAGCCAGGTGAAGAATTGTTGGTCATCGATGGTCCATTTACTGACTTTAAAGGGTTGGTAGAAAAAGTAGATTATGAAAAGTCTAAGCTACATCTGACCGTAAACGTATTTAATAGGCCGACTCAGGTCGAGCTTGAGTTTAGTAAAGTTGAAAAATTAGACTAAACCTATAAAGTTCATTAACCGGGGAGCTGTTTTTCGACAAGGTTTCTACCATGTTGATTTGGCGCTATCACCCATTTAGGAGAATATCATGGCTAAGAAGATTGATGGTTACATCAAACTGCAAGTGCCTGCAGGTAAAGCAAACCCTTCACCACCGATTGGTCCAGCTTTGGGTCAAAAAGGCGTGAACATCATGGCGTTCTGTAAAGAATTTAACGCAGCGACCTCTAACCAAGAGCCAGGTCTGCCGATTCCTACAGAAATCACGGTATATAACGATAAGTCTTTTACCTTTATCATGAAGTCACCACCAGCTGCGTTTTTACTACGTAAAGCTGCTGGTATCACGAAAGGTTCTGGTACGCCAAACACCGCAAAAGTCGGTAAAGTTGACCGTGCACAACTAGAAGAAATCGTGAAAACTAAAGACGCAGATTTGACTGCTGCTGATCTTGACGCTGCTGTTCGTACCATCGCTGGTACCGCTCGTTCAATGGGTATTACCGTGGAGGGTGTGTAAATGAGTAAACTTACTAAGCGTCAAAAGCTAATCGCTGATCGCATTGAAAACGAAAAGCTATACACTCTTGAAGAAGCGGTTCAAATCCTAAACGATTTGCCACCTTTGAAGTTCAAAGAGTCTATCGACATCGCAGTAAACTTGGGCGTTGACCCACGTAAATCTGACCAAGTCGTTCGCGGTGCTACCAACCTGCCTGCGGGTACTGGTAAAACCAAACGCGTTGCCGTATTCGCTCAAGGCGCTGCTGCTGAAGCCGCCAAAGAAGCTGGTGCAGACGTTGTAGGGTTTGAAGACCTAGCAGAAGATATTAAAGCCGGTAACATGGACTTTGACGTTGTTATCGCAGCTCCAGATGCGATGCGTGTGGTGGGTCAACTAGGTACTATCCTAGGTCCACGTGGCCTAATGCCTAACCCAAAAGTTGGTACAGTAACGCCAAACGTTGCGGAAGCTGTGGCCAATACCAAAGCGGGTCAAGCACAGTATCGTGTTGACAAAGCGGGTATCATTCACACAACTATCGGTCAAGTTGGTTTCACGACTGAACAAGTTGCCCAAAACGTTCAAGCATTGATCTCAGATCTAAAGCGCGCTAAGCCTGCGACGTCTAAAGGTACATTCATTAAGAAAATCACCTTGTCTAGCACCATGGGCCCAGGCATCACTATCGATCCTGTTCCTTATCGCGTAGCTAAATAGTTTTTTGTATAAAAATTACTCGATATTCAACGATTTTGAATAAAGAGTCCATATTGTTTTAAAGAATTAGGTCAGCGTAGCAAACGCTATGCTGTCTAAGACCGTAGGTAGAGAGCGGTTTTAGGTCATTATTAAGTGGTCTTTTGATAGCTAGTGATGACGGTAAGCTGCTTTTGTTAATCGACGACAGATGAAAATCTTAGTTGTCCTACGCAGACGGTGACCCACCCAGTTGTTGATAAGAGCCGATAAACCGGTATTTATACCAAGCTATCACTCGATGTCAGTCTGATAACGGTGCCGTAATCAGTCGTTATGAATAAACTCTATTTTTAGAAGTTATGAATAACGTGTCGTATCAAGTCAATCTTAGCTGATCGTTTTTAATTAAAAGTTGAGCGGATTGATAAGATTAAAGGAGTCAACTTATGGCATTAACGCTAGAACAAAAACAACAAGTTGTGGCTGAAGTGTCTGAAGTTGCTGCTAATGCTTACTCAGCAGTAGCTGCCGAATATCACGGTCTTGGTGTTGCACAGCTTACTAAGCTTCGCGTACAAGCCCGTGAAAAAGGCGTCGTTTTGAAAGTGGTGAAAAACACCCTAGCAAAACGCGCATTTGAAGGCACTAATTTTGAGAGCATGTCAGACCGTATGACTGGTCCACTACTTTTGGCTTTCTCTATGGAAGATTTGGGTTCTGCTGCCAGAGTCGTTTTCGACTTTAGCAAAGAAAACAAAGCATTAGAGACCAAAATAGTATCAGTCGGTGGTGAAGTTTATGGTCCAGAAGAGCTAGAGCGCGTATCGAAGCTACCAACTCGCGACGAAGCAATCTCTATCTTGATGGCAACTATGAACGCACCAGTGACCAAGCTTGTCCAGACTATGAACGCTGTTCCTGGCAAGTTCGTTCGCACTGTAGCGGCAATCAAAGACGCAAAAGAAGCTGCTTAATTGCTTGTTTTAACGTAACTTTGACATCGCTGGTTGTACTGTATTGCCAACTCTATTTGTATATTTGGCAAACAACCAAAGCGATATTAAAATCAATTAATTTTTATCAGATAACGGAGAGTTCCCATGGCACTATCTAAAGAAGATGTGTTAAACGCAATCGCTGAAATGTCAGTAATGGACATCGTTGAGCTAATCAGCGATATGGAAGAAAAATTCGGCGTAACTGCTGCTGTTGCTGCTGCTGCACCTGCTGCTGCCGCTGGTGGCGCTGCTGCTGCTGAAGAAAAAGACGAGTTTGACGTTGTTCTTGCTAGCTTCGGCGACAAGAAAGTTGGCGTTATCAAAGCCGTACGTGAAGCAACTGGTCTTGGCCTAAAAGAAGCAAAAGATTTGGTTGAAAGTGCTCCAGCACCAATCAAAGAAGGCGCGTCTAAAGACGAAGCTGAAGAGTTGAAAAAGAAACTTGAAGAAGCTGGTGCAACTGTTGAACTAAAATAAGTTTAACACTGTACGAAAAAAAAGCTGGTAATGCCTTGCATTGCCAGCTTTTTTTTACTATAATTCGTAGCTTGACCTTTTGTGTCTGCCAACATACGTATGCAACATCACGGTGGATACCCATCAAAAGGACAGACGATATACATGCAAGCACACATGCCAGTTTTTAAAATCAGTGATATGAGCTAAACGTCTTGAGATGTTTGGCGTTTTTTTGTGTCTGCATGCTTTTCCATTAACGCTATAGTTTACACTGATTCTAAAAGTTATAGTTATCCCCAATATTATTAGTTCTAATAAGCTGTTTATCTTAGGTTATTTATTTTGCATGGTTGTACTGTCAGTATGTAGGCTCGTAGACGGTAGATATCAGCGACGATATTGGTTTTGATGAGTGACAGCTGATGGGGTTTTGGCTGGATGGTCTAGGTAAAAGACCTAGATGCTGATGACAAAACTTGATAAGGGTGCTAAGCCGGCACTGGTAGTAAAGTAGTCATTAACAAAAGATATAAACTGAACACGAACACCTGTTTTATATTAACGTTTACGTTGCTATGTTTGCATAGTATTTATGCACGCATGCCACGCTTTTAATTTGTTTCCACGTTTACTGTAAGGACTCTCGATGGCATATTCTTATACTGAAAAAAAGCGTATTCGCAAAAGTTTTGCTGAATTGCCCACTGTAATGGACATTCCCTATTTACTGTCTATTCAAGTAGATTCTTATGAGCAATTTTTGCAAGAGCACAAAAAGCCGAAAGCTCGTGAGAATACTGGTCTGCAAGCTGCCTTTTCATCTATTTTTCCGATTGAGAGTCATTCTGGTAATGCAGAGCTACAATTCGTTGAATATTACTTAGGCGAGCCTGAGTTTGATGAGCGTGAGTGTATCTTACGTGGCTCAACGTTTGCAGCACCGATACGTGTCAAGATCCGTTTGATTATCAAGGACAAAGACAGCAAAGACAAAGACAGTAAAGCGGCGATCAAAGACATCCGTGAGCAAAGCGTCTATATGGGTGAGATGCCACTGATGACTGACAACGGTACCTTTATTATCAACGGTACTGAGCGTGTCATCGTATCACAGTTGCACCGCTCGCCTGGTGTGTTCTTTGATCATGATAAAGGTAAGTCGCACTCAAGTGGTAAGGTGCTTTACAACGCTCGTATCATTCCTTATCGCGGCTCATGGCTTGACTTTGAGTTTGATGCCAAAGACTTAGTTTTTGCTCGTATTGACCGTCGTCGTAAGTTACTTGCGTCTATTATCTTACGTGCGCTTGGTTTGACGACCTCTGAAATCTTAGATTTGTTCTTTGATAAAGTAAAAGTCTATAAGGGTGAAGAACAGTTTGAGATTGATCTGGTCGCTGATCGTCTGCGCGGCGAGATGGCGCAGTTCGATATCGTGTCACCTGATGGTGATGTCATCGTCGAGCAGGGCAAACGTATCAATGCTCGCCGTATCCGTCAGTTAGAGCAAGCGGGTATGACGAAAATTGCTGTGCCTGATGAATATCTATACGAGCGCATCTTGGCTGAAGATATCGTGGTCAATGGTGACGTGATTGCTCATGCCAATACGCTCATCGATCATGAATTGTTGGTCAAGCTCAGTGCGTTCGAAGCCAGTGATGCACTCAAAGAGTTTAGCATTTTGTTCACCAACGATATCGATCAAGGCAGTTATATCGCCGATACGCTACGTGCTGATACCACTTCTAGCCGTGAAGAAGCATTGATTGAGATCTACAAAGTCATGCGCCCAGGTGAGCCACCAACGCTTGAGACCGCTGAAAAGCTGTTTGAGAGCATGTTCTTTAACGCCGATCGTTATGACTTGTCAAACGTCGGGCGTATGAAGTTTAACCGTCGCCTAGGTCTTGAGTTTGAGGACACTGACGACGCTGATATCCAGCGTGCGCGTAGTGTGTTGACCAATGATGACATCATCAATGTGTTAAAAGAGCTGATTGAGATTCGTAATGGTCGCGGTGAAGTCGACGATATCGATCACTTAGGTAACCGCCGTATTCGTTCAGTGGGCGAGATGGCAGAGAACCAGTTCCGCGTGGGCCTTGTGCGCGTAGAGCGTGCAGTCAAAGAGCGTTTAAGCTCAGCAGAATCAGACAACTTGTCACCACAAGATTTGATCAACTCAAAACCAGTAGCAGCTGCTGTCAAAGAGTTCTTTGGCTCAAGTCAGTTGTCACAGTTTATGGACCAAAACAACCCATTGTCTGAAGTCACGCATAAGCGCCGTGTATCCGCGCTTGGCCCAGGTGGTCTGACCCGTGAGCGTGCAGGCTTTGAAGTACGTGACGTTCATGATACCCATTATGGCCGTGTCTGTCCGATTGAGACGCCTGAAGGTCCAAACATTGGTCTGATCAACTCACTAGCGACCTTTGCCAAAACCAACAGCTTTGGTTTCTTAGAAACGCCTTATCGCCGTGTGGTTGATGGCAAAGTAACTGACCAGATCGAATACCTATCAGCCATCGAAGAAGTTGGTACTGTCATTGCTCAAGCAGATTCGCCAGTGAGTGAAAATGGTGAGCTAAGCGATGAGATGGTCAGCGTGCGTAGCTATGGTGAATTTGTCCGTATGCCACCAGAAAAAGTGACGCATATGGATGTGTCACCAAGTCAGGTAGTATCGGTCGCCGCAGGTTTGATTCCATTCCTAGAGCATGATGATGCCAACCGTGCATTGATGGGTTCAAACATGCAGCGTCAGGCGGTTCCGACGCTACGTGCGGATAAGCCGTTAGTGGGTACGGGTATGGAGCGTCACGTCGCGCGTGACTCTGGCGTATGTGTGATCGCCAAGCGTGGCGGTGTGATCGAAGACGTCGATGCCTCGCGTATCGTCGTGCGTGTCAACGAAGAGGAGATGGTCGCAGGCGAAGCGGGTATCGATATCTATAACTTGATCAAATACACGCGCTCAAACCAAAATACTTGTATCAACCAGCGCATCATTGTCAACCAAGGCGACGAAATCGCGTCAGGGGATATTCTAGCTGATGGCCCATCAACCGATTTGGGTGAATTGGCGCTTGGTCAAAACATTCGTATCGCCTTTATGCCGTGGAATGGTTATAACTTCGAAGACTCGATTTTGCTTTCTGAAAAAGTCGTCAAAGAAGATCGCTTTACCACCATTCATATTCAAGAGTTGACTTGTGTGGCGCGTGATACCAAGCTTGGAACAGAGGAAATCACTGCTGATATTCCAAACGTGGGTGAAGCGGCGCTCTCAAACCTTGATGAAGCAGGTATCGTTTATATCGGTGCTGAAGTAGACGCAGGCGACATCTTGGTTGGTAAAGTCACACCAAAAGGCGAGACGCAGCTCACGCCAGAAGAGAAATTGCTACGGGCTATCTTTGGTGAAAAAGCTGCTGATGTAAAAGACACCTCATTGCGAGTGCCAACATCAAGCAAAGGTACGGTCATCGACGTACAAGTCTTTACCCGTGATGGCGTCGAAAAAGACGCACGTGCCAAAGCAATCGAGAAGTCGCAGCTCGATAGCTATCGTAAAGATTTAAAAGAAGAGCTACGTATCTTTGAAGAAGCGGCTCGCGGCCGTATTGGTACCTTGCTTGATGGTCAAAAAGTCAGTGGCGGTGCTGGTCTAAAAGCCGGCACAGTCATGGCGTTGGCTGACATGAAAGAGATGAGTCTTGAAACGCTGCTTGATATCCAGCCAGTCGAAGAAGAGGTCTCTGAGCGTCTCACGCAGATCGCTGATTACTTGGTCGATAAGCAAAAAGACATCGATGTGAAATTTGCCGAGAAAAAACGCAAATTAACGGCTGGTGATGACTTGCAGCATGGCGTCCAAAAAATCGTTAAGGTCTATCTGGCAGTGAAACGTCGTATCCAGCCAGGGGATAAAATGGCCGGTCGTCATGGTAACAAAGGTGTGGTATCACGCATCATGCCGGTTGAAGACATGCCTTATGATGAAAATGGTAATACCGTTGACATCGTACTGAACCCGCTAGGTGTACCATCGCGTATGAACATCGGTCAGGTGCTTGAGACGCATTTGGGTATGGCGGCTAAGGGCTTGGGTGAAAAGATTGACGGTATGCTAAAAGCGCAAGCGGCAATCAAAGAGTTACGTGAGTTTTTAGACAAGATTTACAACCAAGTCGGCGGTGAATCAGTCGATCTAGACAGCTTGTCTGATGATGATATCTTGGCATTAGCAGACAATCTACGTGATGGCGTGCCGATGGGTACGGCAGTGTTTGATGGAGCTCACGAGTATCAAGTCAAAGACTTGCTAGAGCTTGCTGGTATGGATCGTGATGGTCAGCAAACCTTGTATGATGGCCGTACCGGTCAGAAGTTTGACCGTAAAGTGACCGTGGGTTACATGTATATGCTCAAGCTTAACCACTTGGTCGATGACAAGATGCACGCGCGTTCAACGGGTTCTTACTCACTGGTCACCCAGCAGCCACTAGGCGGTAAAGCACAGTTCGGTGGTCAGAGATTCGGTGAGATGGAAGTATGGGCACTAGAAGCATACGGCGCAACCTACACATTGCAAGAGATGCTGACAGTGAAATCAGATGACGTCGAAGGCCGTACCCGTATGTACAAAAACATCGTCGATGGTGAGCAGTACATGGATCCAGGTATGCCTGAGTCATTCAACGTACTGACCAAAGAAATCAAATCACTGGGTATTAATATTGAGTTAAAACAAAGCAACTAAACCCAAAGCAGAAAGATTGCTGTTTAACTTAGTTGTCAACTAAAAGTAGTACGCTTATGGCGACTGCTTTTGGTGATTTGTCTCAACCCGATTCATTGCCTTCATTCATCTAACTTGGCGTCGACAATATGCTGCTAGATGATTATAAAGATAACGGAGAAGCAACTTGAAAGATTTACTCGATATCATGCAAAGCCCTACCGCTAGCGGTAATCAAGAGTTTGATAGTATTCAAATTACCTTAGCCGCCCCTGATGTGGTTAAGTCATGGTCACATGGTGAAGTTAAAAAACCAGAAACAATCAACTACCGTACATTTAAGCCTGAGCGCGACGGTCTGTTTTGTGCCAAAATTTTTGGCCCAGTCAAAGACTTTGAATGCTTGTGCGGCAAGTACAAACGCCGTAAGTTCCAAGGCGTTATCTGTGAGAAGTGTGGCGTAGAAGTCACCACTGCCAAAGTTCGCCGTGATCGTATGGGTCACATTGACCTTGCAAGCCCTGTTGCGCATATTTGGTTCTTAAAGTCTCTGCCAAGCCGCATCGGTCTACTTCTCGACATGACCCTACGCGATATCGAACGCGTTCTATACTTTGAGAGCTATATCGTCACTGAGCCTGGCCTGACTTCTTTAGAGAAGTACCAACTGCTCGATGATGAAGACTACTACAAAGCCCTAGAAGAGTTCGGTGACGAATTTACCGCCAAAATGGGTGCAGAAGCGGTACAAGACCTGCTCAAAGAGATCGATATCGATATCGAGATTGATGAGCTGCGCGAAGCGATCCCGCAAACAGGCTCTGAAACCAAACTCAAAAAGATGTCTAAGCGCCTAAAACTATTAGAAGCGTTCCGTGACTCGAACAACAAGCCTGAGTGGATGGTAATGAATATCTTACCAGTATTGCCACCAGACTTGCGCCCGTTGGTACCACTAGAAGGCGGCCGTTTTGCGACATCAGATCTAAACGATCTGTATCGCCGCGTTATCAACCGTAACAACCGTCTAAAGCGTCTGCTCGAGCTAAGTGCGCCTGATATCATCGTACGTAATGAAAAACGTATGCTACAAGAATCAGTCGATGCCTTGCTTGATAACGGTCGCCGTGGTCGTGCCATTACTGGTAGTAATAAGCGTCCACTAAAATCTTTGGCCGATATGATTAAAGGTAAGCAAGGTCGTTTCCGTCAAAACCTACTTGGTAAACGTGTCGATTATTCTGGTCGTTCGGTCATCGTTGTTGGTCCGACCCTGCGTCTGCATCAGTGTGGCCTGCCAAAGAAAATGGCACTTGAGTTGTTCAAGCCATTTACTTATGCCAAGCTGTTATCACATGGCATGGCGACCACGATTAAAGCCGCCAAAAAGATGGTAGAGCGTGAAGAGCCGCAAGTATGGGATATGCTGGCCATGGTTATCCGTGAGCATCCAGTCCTACTAAACCGTGCGCCAACGCTTCACCGTTTGGGCTTACAGGCATTTGAGCCGGTACTTATTGAAGGTAAAGCGATCCAATTGCATCCGCTGGTTTGTACCGCGTTTAACGCTGACTTTGATGGTGACCAAATGGCCGTACACGTGCCATTGACGCTAGAAGCCCAGCTCGAATCGCGCGCATTGATGATGTCAACCAACAACATCCTATCGCCTGCCAACGGTGATCCAATTATCGTACCCTCACAGGACGTTGTACTTGGTCTGTATTACATTAGCCGCTCGTCGATCAATGCCAAAGGCGAAGGCATGATATTTTCGACCGTCAACGAAGCTTTGCGTGCCATTGGTTCAAACGACTTGCATGTCAACGCAAAAATCAAAGTGCGTGTGACAGAAACGCACGTTGATGCAGAGGGCAACGAAAGTAAAGAAGTCTCTCTAAAAGAAACGGTGGCTGGTCGTTTGCTTATCTGGAACATCATGCCACAAGGCATGTCGTTTGATGAGTGCAACCAAGAGATGACCAAAAAGAACATCTCGCGTTTGATCAACTCTTGCTACCGTAAAGTCGGCGTCAAAGAAAGTGTCATGTTTGCTGACCAATTGATGTATCTTGGTTTTGCTCAAGCGACATTATCAGGCGTGTCAATCGGTATTGATGATATGGTGATTCCGCCGCTGAAAAAACAAATCATCGAAACCGCCGAAGCTGAAGTTCGCGAAATTGAAGATCAGTTTGAGCAAGGTTTTGTGACTGCAGGTGAGCGTTATAACAAAGTCGTCGATATCTGGTCTCGTACCAACGATAAAGTCGCTAAAGCGATGATGGATAACTTGGCGACCGATAAAGTCATCAACGCCCAAGGCGAAGAAGACGAGCAAAAATCATTTAACTCTATCTTTATCATGTCAGACTCTGGTGCTCGTGGTAGTGCCGCGCAGATTCGTCAGCTTGCTGGTATGCGTGGTTTGATGGCAAAACCAGATGGCTCAATCATTGAGACACCGATTAAGGCCAACTTCCGCGAAGGTTTGACCGTACTACAGTACTTTATCTCGACGCACGGTGCGCGTAAAGGTCTTGCTGATACTGCCCTAAAAACGGCTAACTCAGGTTACCTAACCCGTCGCTTGGTTGATGTGGCGCAAGATTTGGTTGTGACCAGCGAAGACTGTGGTACCGAAGAAGGCTTGCTCATGAAGCCGCACATCCAAGGTGGTGAGATCATCGAAAAACTCGGTGAGCTTGTCCTTGGCCGTGTGACCGCGCGTGATGTGACGTACAATGACGATCCGTCAAAAGTCTTGATTCCAGCGGGCACGTTGATCGATGAGCATTGGGTAAATGTACTAGATAACAACGCCATTGATGACATCTGGGTACGCTCAGTGATTACTTGTGAAGTTGAGCATGGCGTGTGTTCACAGTGTTATGGTCGTGATCTGGCTCGTGGTCATAAAGTCAATATCGGTGAGTCAGTTGGTGTCATGGCAGCGCAGTCAATCGGTGAGCCTGGTACTCAGTTGACCATGCGTACCTTCCACGTGGGCGGGGCGGCAAGCTCTGCATCTGTGGACAACAGCATCTCAGCACGTAATGCAGGTCAAGTGCATTTTGAAAACATGAAAACGGTTGAACACACTGATGGCCACTTGGTTATCGTCTCGCGTTCAGCAGAGATTGCGTTGACCGATGAGCTTGGTCGTGAGCGTGAGCGCTATAAAGTGCCTTATGGTTCAAGCGTTCTGGTGAAAAACGAAGAGCAAGTCGAAGGTGGCCAGACCATCGCTAAATGGGATCCACACACGCACCCAATTATCACAGAGTTTGCCGGTACGGCACGCTTTAGCGATATCATTGATGGTTCGACAGCGACAGTCAAAGTCGATGATGCAACGGGTATGAGCTCGTTTGAGATTTTAGCGACTCGTGACCGTTCAAGCTCGGCTAAAGATTTGCGTCCCGCTATCATCTTGAATACGGATGAAGGCAAAGAAGTGGTTTATTTCTTGCCAGCGGAAACCATCATCCGCGTCAGCGACGGTGAAAAAGTAGCCGCAGGCTCGGTATTAGGCCGTGTACCACAAGCGTCATCAGGTACCAAGGATATTACCGGTGGTCTACCACGTGTGGCTGATTTGTTTGAAGCACGTCGTCCAAAAGATCATGCCATCATGGCAGAGATGACAGGTGTGGTCAGCTTTGGTAAAGAAACCAAAGGGAAAAACCGCTTTATCATCACCAATGAAGATGGTGAGGTACATGAAGAGCTAATCCCGAAATGGCGTCAGATCAACGTTTTCGAAAACGAGACCGTTGCTCGTGGTGAGATCATCGCTGATGGTCCGCAAAACCCGCACGATATCCTACGTCTAAAAGGTCAAACCGCCCTTGCTGATTATATCGTCAACGAAGTACAGGACGTCTATCGTCTGCAAGGTGTAAAAATCAACGATAAGCACATCGAAGTTATTATTCGTCAGATGCTGCGCAAAGTTGAAGTGACTGATGGCGGTGATTCAAACCACTTTAAAGGCGATCAGGTCGAGTACGCTGATGTCATAGCCTTGAATGCTAAACTGGAAGCTGAGAATAAATTCCCAGTTCAGTATGAGCGTCAATTGCTTGGTATTACCAAAGCAAGTCTGGCAACAGAAAGCTTTATCTCAGCGGCGTCGTTCCAGGAGACTACTCGTGTCCTAACTGCTGCTGCGGTAACAGGTAAAGTTGATGAGCTACGTGGTCTAAAAGAAAACGTGGTCGTTGGTCGCTTGATTCCTGCTGGTACAGGGCTTGCTTATCACAAAGCCCGTAAAGAAAAAGCAGAGCAAAAACTGCAAGAGTCAGATCTAAACGCAGCTTTTGATATGACGGCCAGCACCGATAGTAAAGATTTTGCAAGCTTTGATGAAGCCTTTGCGCAAGAGCTAAATCAAGACAATTAATTGTCTTTGATGTCTTATCACTGTCAAAAAAGCCAGCCTATGTTGCTGGCTTTTTTGTGCACGTACAAAAGTCAGAAAGACGTGGTACTGTTATCCAAAAAAATAGTACACTGAGAAATAAGCCCTCACTTATATCTTATAGAAGGATAAATCGCCAATGGCTGGTAAAACCCGTGTTGCCAAATATCAAGCAGACCGCACCAATCAAAAGCTGTATTTTTGTCGTCTTGCCTGCCAAGCGGCGGACAGTAGTAGTGATAAGCAGCTCTATCAGGCTCATTGTGAAACCGCTATTTTTCATTTATATGGTGCGTTGTTGGCTTTTACTCAGGAGCTTGGACATTTTTATGGTTTAAACACAACAGCGCCGACATTGTGCGACATCGAGCAAGCACTAAGTGCGCGCACGCAGGTATCGCCTGAAGTCCAGCGTTTACAGCAGTTGCAGCAGCAGGGCTTTGTGGCCAACATAGAGCGCGCGTATCAGCGTAGCTTGTATGCGGTACCACCAGATACAGTGATTGATGAGACGCTAAGTGCGAGTAGAGATACGGCAAAAGCGACTGATCTTATTGTCAACGTTGTGACGTTATCGAATCAGTGGCTGCCAGATGAAGCCACCATCCGCGAGTGGCGTCAGCAGCTCTTAGAGCTGATAGATCAGCTGCGTGCAGGTATGGTTGAGTTTTAACCACCCTAATCCATACTGTTGTTTAACGGCTTTTTGGCCCTACCTTACATGACAGCATCAAGAAAAAAGCGTGTTTGATCATGGTCAAACACGCTTTTTATATAAAGTATAGCCAGTTCAAAATAAAGCCGATAGTTTCAAATTAACGTGCAACTGATATAAGTTTCTCTTGCTTGCTGTGTTTACGCTGACAGATGCTGCGTAAAACTCATACCAGCTGCACTGTATCGGCTTTAAAGTGAATTAACCATACTAGGGCTACTCAGGCATGGCTGGCATACGCTCCACCGGGGTTACCGATAGCGGATTTTGCGGTACGCTATCATGACGCGTCGTTGGTGCTGAACCCTCGTCTTCGACCGGCTCAGGTGCTGGCGGCTTGCGCTGCTGGGTGCTGGTTTTGACAGGTTTTTCTGATACAGTGTCGGTAGGCGTATTGTCGTCTTCGTCGCTAGTAACGATACCATCATCCGTCATTTCTATGATTTTTTGTTTTTGTTTTTTGGATTTTGAGCGATTATTGATAGAGACCCATTGATGAGGGGTGTCTTTGAGCTGGGCTTTCATAAAGTCAATCCATACTGGTAGCGCTGCCACGCCGCCGTATTCGCGCCGACCCATGGTCGATGGTTGGTCAAAGCCCATCCAGACGACGGTTGCGTTACTGGGATGAAACCCTGCAAACCAAGCGTCTTTTGCTTCGTTGGTGGTACCAGTTTTACCACCGATATCATCACGTCCCAGTGCTTTTGCTCTTCTTGCCGTGCCATGCTGCACCACATCACGTAATATGTCTGCCATCTCAAAGGCCACTCTAGGCTTTAAGATACGCGGTGCTTGTTTGGCCATTACGTATTGTACTGCAGGCGCTTTTAGGCGATCTGATTGCGGACTGGCATCATAGATACGGCTTTGATCGCTCTGTGTACCTGCTTCGGTATCACGGTCTTTTGAGTCTGCGGTTGCATCTACAGTTGCCGCTTGTTCGAGCGCGCTATCATAGTCTTCTAGCAGTTTTTTGTTGACGCGTTCTAGTTGCTCATTAAAACATGAGGCGCAGGCTTGCTGCGGGTTGGCCTGAAAAAGCAGCTCGTTATTGTAGTTATAAATTTGCTCAATAAAATAAGGCTGTATGCGGTGACCGCCATTGGCAAAGGTTGCATAAGCGGTGGCCATCTGTAGCGGTGTCGCTTGCCCTGTACCCAATGCCAACGATAGGGTAGTTGGTAGCTTTTCTTTATCGAGACCAAACTCGTCTAATAATGTACGAGTATCAGAGATACCGACGGCCTGTAACAGACGAATAGAGACAAGGTTGCGCGATAGATACAAACCGCGACGTAAGGTGATGTCTCCTAAAAAACGCCCGTCAGAGTTTTTGGGTTTCCAGTCTCCAACTTGGATAGGGCGGTCTGAGACGATACTATCAGGGCGGTAGCCCTTTTCTAGGGCTGCGGTATAGACTAGAGGCTTGATGGTAGAGCCCGGTTGCCGCCAGCCTTGCAGCGCTCGGTTAAACTTGCTGTGATTAAAATCAAAACCACCGACCAAAGCATTGAGCGCGCCTGTTTCTGGGTTTAATGAAACTAGGCTGCCTTGTATGTCAGGAATTTGAGCCAGCTGCCAGCGGTTGCTCGCTGTCGGAATCAGGCGCACAATATCGTTTTTACTGACGACTTGACTGGCATTACTTGGATAATAACCGATACGATCGGCAGAGATGTATTTGCGCGCCCAGCTCATCCCAGACCAGTTAACCGTCACCGTCTCACCCGAGGGGATAGTGGCCTCAAAACTACGAGCATTTACTTTTGTCACTTTGGCAGGTGATAGGTTACTATACCGACGGAAGTTCTCTAATGGCTCATCATTCGCTTCAGCGCCGCGCCAGCCATGGCGATGCTCATAAGCGATGAGACCTTTGAGTACGGCGGCCTCTGCATCGGTTTGCGCTTTGCTATCGACGGTCAGACGTACGCGCCAGCCGCCATGCATGACCTGCTCGCCGTAGCGATTTACTAAGGTAGAGCGTGCCATCTCTGCCAAATAAGGCATATTAACATCGAGTTTTTCTTGATAGAGCTTGATGCCGATGGGGGAGTTGACTGCTTCATCATGCTGCGCTTGACTGATATAACCCAGCTCATGCATACGGCCAATGATCCAGTTGCGGCGGGTCAGGGCGCGCTCAGGATTGGCGACAGGATTGTACTTAGAAGGTGCTTTTGGCAGACCTGCCAGCATTGCCATCTCTGCAATGGTGAGGTTGTCTAGTGACTTACTATAGTATTTTTTGGCGGCCGCACGGATGCCGTAAGCGCCTTCACCCAAATAAATCTTATTGACATAAAGGGTCAAAATGTCGTTTTTACTGAGCTCGTCTTCTATTTTACGAGCTAAAAACAGCTCAGTTAGTTTACGATTTAAGGTACGCTCTGGGCTCAAAAAGTAGTTTTTGGCCACCTGCATGGTGATGGTTGAGCCACCTGTTTGACTATCATCATCGGTCACCACTTCGGTGACCGCGCGACCTAGACCTTTAATGCTGATACCACTGTGCTGGAAAAAAGACGCATCTTCTGCGGCCAAAAAAGCATGAGTCAGATCTTCAGGGATTTCCTCAAAAGTGATCGGCAATGATAAACGATTGCCGTATTGACCGATGAGTTTGTCATCACTACTATATATCTGCAATGGCATTTCTAGCGTTGCGGTCTTTATCTCTTGCGTACTTGGCAGGGTAGGCGATAGATACATGGCCATGCCATAAAAGCCAATAGGAACTGCCATTGCCAAGATGACCGCCAAGGCTAAACAAGCAATAAATAGCCCTACCAAAAAGTGAATAATGTGAGCAGTAGCATTTTTTTTGGCCATAATAAGACTTATTAATTAATGATTTGCAACAGGTAGTGCATTATACCTTGAACGAAATAGGGAGGTCATAATAAATGTGTAAGTTAGCCTTAATATATAATTTAAATGCTTGAATCTATCTATTAAGTAAAGTATTGTATTCAATTATTACAAATAACTATCAGATTGTACACTTAATATAAGGTATAGAGTTTGTGAGGCTATTTACTCCCAAAAGTCGACATTTGATTGGAGTGGATATCTGTGCCACCTCAGTAAAGTTGGTTGACATACAGCGCCAACAAGGCATGTTCCACTTAAAATCTTATGGCATTGAAAGACTACCGGAAGGCGTAGTCGTCGATAAACTCATCGTGGATACTGAAGCCGTTGGCGATACGATTGCCAGTTTGGCCAGACGCTGTCAAGTGGCTAATGTCCATGCAGCGACAGCCGTATCAGGGTCAGCAGTGATTACCAAGATCATCGATATGGACATGGCACTCAGCGATGTCGAGCGCGAAGCGCAGATACGTCTCGATGCCGATCAATACGTGCCTTATCCTCTTGAAGACGTCAACCTGGACTTTGAAGTCTTAGGCCCTTCTTTGGTCAGTGACGATATGGTACAGGTGCTACTGGCGGCCTCACGCTCGGAGAATGTCGACCAACGCGTCGATGCCTTAACCTTCGGCGGCATGCAAACCAAGGTCATGGATATTGAGTCGCACGCCATTGAGCGTGCTTTTGGCTTGATGGTAGATAATTTACCAGGGCTACCAGAATTAGTCGCCTTGGTCGATATTGGTCACAATCAAACCACCTTATATGTCGCCAAAAATGGCGAATTTATCTATAGCCGCGAACAGCTATTTGGCGGTGCTCAGCTGACAGAGGCAATACAAAATCGCTATGGCTTATCGTTTGAGGAAGCGGAGCTGAGTAAGCGTGAGCGCACCTTGCCTGACGATTACTACCCTGAGGTATTGACGCCGTTTATCGAAAACACCATTCAGCAAATCACTCGCTCTTTGCAGTTCTATTTTTCTTCGAGCCAATACAGCAATATCGATCACGTAGTCCTCGCGGGGGGCAGTAGCTCGATTCCCGGTCTGGCTGGAATGGCGCAACAAAAACTGGGTGTGACTGTCAGTATCGCCAATCCATTTACCAATATGACCATCGCGCCACATATCGATAATGAGCAACTGGCGATCGATGCCCCAAGCCTCATGGCCGCATGTGGTCTTGCGTTAAGGAGCTTTGACTAATGGCTCGTATTAACCTCTTACCCTGGCGCGCCGAAGAGCGCGCGAACGCCGCAATAAAGAGTTTATCACGCTTGTGGTAGCTGTGACACTACTAACGTTGTTGGCTGCATTTGCTACGTGGAGCTATTTTAACAATGAGCTTGAAGAGCAGCTCGATGCCAATGCTTTGATTGAACAAGAAAACGCGCGCTTAGACACCGTGTTGAGCGAAATCGATAGCTTAGAGCAGCGCCGTGAAGAGATTATCTCACGCATGCAAGTGATTCAAGACTTGCAAGGTCGCCGCCCTGTTCCTGTACGTCTATGGGACGATTTGGCTAAAGCAATGCCGTCGGCACTTTATCTCAATAATCTCAAGCGCGAAGGAGATGTCATCACTTTGACCGGCCTGGCAGATAACCCAAATGTGGTGTCCAATCTGATTCGTAATCTCGATAGTAGTAAATGGATGGGTAACTCTGCTGTCAGCAATATTCAACAAAACATCAGTGCTTATCAGGCAGCGCCTGCGCTCAATAACACCATCAATACAGGTGAGCAGACGCGCCCTGTTTATCCAGAAGACAGCTATGTACAGTTTGTGGTAACCACAAGGGTGCAGTCAGAGACGGCCACACCTGACGAGGGTGATGGGCTTGGAGGTGCGTTATGAAACTGAGCCGCAAAAAAAGCCTAATCAAAATCAAAAAAGCAGACCTAAAGCCAAAAAAGCAGTTTGACTTACAAGAGTTTCGTCGCAGTTTTGAGTCGTTAGACTCCGAAAACTATGGTAGCTGGCCATTGCCCGTCAAGGTAACGGTGATAGGGCTTATCATTGTTTTTATCGCCGCCTTATCATGGGCGCTGCCGATCAGTAGCAAAATCGATGAAATCAATGCCGCCGAAAGCCAGCAGCAAACCTTGCTCGATAGTTATCGTGAAAAAGAATCACGCGCCCGTCACTTAGAAGCGTATAAAGCGCAAGTGGTGCAGATGGAAGCTGAGTTTAACTCGTTACTTGATCAACTACCAAAAGACACACGGGTGTCAGAGCTGGTAGAGGGCATCAACATGACTGGTGTGGGCAGTAATATTCGTTTTCAGGATATCTCGGTTGAGCCTGAAGTTGAAAACGAGTTTTTTATTGAGCAGCCGATACGTATTGCCGCATTGGGTGAGTATCATCAGTTTGGCAGCTTTATCAGTGGACTGGCTGCTCTACCTCGTATCATCACGATGCATGATTTTGAGGTGAGTAACCCGCAGCCGAGCTTGGATGTATTGCCAGAGCTAAATCTGGTACTACAAACCAAAACCTATCGTTCAAAAGAAGCAAATCCTGAAGGTGATGCCGCTGCTGCAGGAGACAGTCAATGATGATAAATAAACTGCCCACGTTACTGGCGTTAAGTATGGTTGTGTTGTCGATGACGGGCTGTAGCGATCGCATAGGGATGGCACAGCAGTCGATGAATGACATACGCAACCAGCCAGCGCAGCCGATTGAGCCCCCACCTAAGGCGGAGCTGGTAGAAGATTTTGTATACAGCGCAAGCACGCAGCGCAGTCCGTTTTTGCCCCCAAGTTTGGTCAATGTACAAGGGCCGACGACGCCTATCGATGGTGTACGCCCTGATATTACCAGAGTCAAAGGGCCGCTTGAGCAGTACGAGCTATCACAGCTGGTCTTTCGCGGTGTCGTTGTTTCGCCTGAAGGTCAGCGATATGCGTTGGTACAACGTCCTGATGGCTCAGTTGCGAGTGTGAAAGTAGGTGATTATCTTGGATTGAATGACGGCCGTATTGTTGAAATCACGCCGACCCAGATTAACTTGATTGAAATTGTGCCAGACAGCCGCGCAGGGTTTATCGAAAAACCCCAGTCGCTGGTCTCTCCTATAAGCTAAGTCGGCAGATTTTTTGAGGAATAAATAATGACAGTACGCAACAACAAGGTAATGACGATGAGTAACCGCGTATCTTCTGCTTTTGCCGTTTCAGCATTGGCAGTCAGTATGGTAGCAGTGAGTAACCATGCCCAAGCTGCCCAGCGTATCAATAACGTCTCTGTGGTACAAACTGCGCCAGCTGTGACGCAAATGCGCTTGAGCTTTGCCGGTGCGCCAGTATTGCCTGCAGCCTATCAGCTAGATGATCCAAGCCGTTTGGTACTAGATTTTGAACAAGTGCAAAATGGGCTGGCTAGCCGATTTAACGAATACAACATCGGCATGGTCAATGATGTCACGACACTAAGCAGCGACAGCACCACGCGTCTCATTGTGGGTCTCAAGCAAGCAGGCAACTATACCACAGCGGTCGATGGTAATGATTTGCTGCTGACCATCACTGACCCTAGCCGCCCCGTGGTTAATCAGCCCGTCGTTAATCAAGTAATCACCAATGATCCTGTGCAAGATGTGCTGAATAACAGTAGTGGCATGACAACCACAGCAGTTGTCACCCCCATTGTAGAAACCAGTAGCGCTCCTGTTGCGGCCGTCAATAGCACTAATACTACGGTGGTCAAAAATCAAGTGCCCGCAGATACGATGGTGGTTCGGGTCAATCCGCTATTGGATCCACAGCTTGCCGCCTCACAAGTGAGTAAGCAATATAGCTATGAAGGCCTAACCGCCGTCAATTTTGCTGCAGGTAGCGATGGTGGTGGTAATATCAGTATCGCTTTGGCCAATGAAGCCATTCCAGTAGATGTACAACGTCAAGGCAATAAGCTGGTCGTCCGTTTGACAGGCAGTACGGTGCCTAGAAACTTGCTGCGTCGTCTAAATATCAATAGCGGTTTGGTTAGTAGTATTGATACCAAAAACCAAGGTCAAAATGGTGTCATCACCATCAATATGAACGACGACTATGAGTATCAAGCGTACCAGTCAGGCAATCAGCTAAATATCAGCATCAGTAAGCCTGAGCTACTGCGTGAGCCGACGCTCGAAGAAAGGGTCTATAGCGGTGAGCCACTGTCTATGGAATTCCAAGATGTCGAGATCCGCAGCGTCTTAGATATTTTGGCGCAGTTTACCGAGATGAATATCGTGGCAAGTGATTCGGTTGCAGGTAACATCACGTTGCGCCTAATCAACGTGCCTTGGGATCAAGCGCTTGATATTATTTTAAAGAGTAAAAATCTGGGCAAACGTGAAAACGGCAATGTGATTTTGGTCGCGCCGGCGACAGAGCTTGCAGAGCAAGAAGCACGTGAGCTTGAAGCGCAGCAAGCGGTTGAATCTTTTGCACCGTTACGTACAGAATACATCCGCTTAAGCTATGCTAAAGCGCAAGATGTTCTGACATTGATTTCTCAAGGCAGCGGCTCTTCTGGTGGTAGCTCAAACCGTGTCGACGACAATAACTCTTTGTTGTCAAATCGCGGCACCGTCACTGTGGATGAGCGTACCAATACCTTGATTGTCAAAGATGTGGCAGACAGCATTGAAAACATTCATAAACTGATCAGCAAAATCGATATTCCGGTGCGTCAGGTGATGATCGAGGCGCGTATTGTCAGTGCGACCGACAGCTTTAGTAAAGAGATCGGTGTTCGTTGGGGTATCTTGTCAAATGGTGCGGCCAATAACCGTAACTTATTGGTGGGTGGCAGTAACCAGACATTGTGGGATTTAAAAGAATTTGATGTAGAAACCACCACTGTCAACGGCCAGACGGTCTCGTATCCCTCTTATGACATCACGCGCCCTGATAACCTAAACGTCGATTTGGGTGTGGCCAACCCAGCGGGTAGTATTGCCTTTGGTTTGCTCAGTATGTCAGATGTGATGCTCGACCTTGAGCTATCAGCGCTGCAAGCGGACAATCGCGGTGAAGTCATCTCGACGCCGAAGATTTTGACCGCGGATAAACAAACCGCAAAGGTGTCATCTGGGACTCAGATTCCGTATCAAGAGGCCTCAGCCAGTGGCGCGACCACCACCAGCTTTAAAGAAGCGGCGCTGAGCTTGGAGGCCACTCCAAACATCACCCCGGATGGTAAAATTGGCCTACAACTCCTAATCACCAATGGCACACCGACCATCATCAACAATCAGGTCGCCATCGCTGAAGACTCAATCTCAACCAACGTTATCATCGAAGATGGCCAGACCGTGGTCTTAGGTGGCGTGTTCAAAAACCGTACCAGTAACGGCGTGGATAAAGTGCCTTTCTTAGGGGATTTGCCGTATATTGGCCGCGCCTTCCGCAAAGATGTGCGTAGTAATGCCAAAGAAGAACTATTAATCTTTGTCACACCAAAACTCATCAATGATGGTACCAGCCGCTTGAATTAATCACAGATTGACCTACTTTAAAAAAGCGAGCCTGAGTGCTTGCTTTTTTTATGAGTCAGCCGAAAGATGGATGAGATTTTGCGGACAATTATCGCGGCTCGTTACTAGCCAGAATATCAATGACGTTGTATCATAGCTAATTTAGCTGAGTAAGTACTATGGTGGAGGAATTGCCGTCGGTGTTTTTAGTGGGGCCGATGGGAGCAGGGAAAACGACAATCGGTAAACTGCTGGCTAAGCAGCTAGGACGTGAGTTTTTGGATAGTGACTGGTATATCGAGTCGCAAACAGGTGCCGATATTGCGTGGATCTTTGTCAAAGAAGGTGAAGCAGGCTTTCGCGAGCGTGAGACACGCGCCATCGATGAGTTGACCCAAAAACCGCAAATTGTATTGGCAACTGGTGGCGGTGCGGTCATGTCTGCCGAAAATCGCGCATTTTTGCACCAGCGTGGCATCGTCGTCTATCTCAATGCCCCCGTTACCGAAAATCGCGCATTTTTGCACCAGCGTGGCATCGTCGTCTATCTCAATGCCCCCGTTGATGTGCAAATGGCGCGTACGGCAAAAGACAAGTCGCGACCATTGCTACAGCAGCCCAACCCCAAGCAGATATTGCAGGATCTCTACAGCATCCGTGATCCGCTATATCGTCAAGTGGCGCATATCATCATGCCAACTGGCCATACTTATCCGCGTTATATGGTCAATCAACTTTTGCAGCAGCTGGCATCGTTTGATATGTCTGCCATTACCGCCCCCAATAACCGAAGCTAACTGTATAGATACTGTATAGATGACGGACAGTCAGCTGCTCATCGCTTATGACCACTATTTAAGGAGTACTTCATGGCCACGCCACAGTTTTTTGAGGGTTTAACCGTTCAGACACAAAGCCATGATTATCCCATTATTATCACTGAAGACGCGGGCAAAAATGGCAGTATGGCGCAGCAAGTGGCGCCTTATATCACGGGCCGTCAGGTTTTAATCGTCACCAATGAGACGGTTGCGCCTTTATACCTATCTGCATTTGAACAAGCGCTGGCCGCGCGTTTTGCTGTGAGAGTCTGCGTGCTGCCAGATGGTGAGCAGTATAAAAACCAAGACAGTATCAATCAGATTTATGATGCATTGATGGATGCCCATTTCAACCGTGACGTGACGCTCATCGCCTTAGGTGGCGGCGTCATTGGCGATATGACAGGCTTTGCGGCGGCAAGTTTTATGCGCGGCGTGAATTTTATCCAGATACCAACGACATTGCTGTCACAAGTAGACTCTAGTGTCGGCGGCAAAACAGGCATCAATCATGCACAAGGCAAAAACATGATTGGTGCTTTTTGGCAACCGCAAATGGTATTGGCTGATATGAGTACACTCAAAACCTTGCCCGCTCGTGAGCTCTCAGCAGGGCTGGCAGAGGTCATCAAGTACGCCCTTATCATGGATGTCGGTTTTTTGCAGTGGCTGGAGAGCAATCTGCCTGCCATGATGGCGCTGGATTTAGCCGTGCTTGGTGAGGCAGTAAAACGCTGCTGTCAATATAAAGCCGATATCGTGGCCCAAGACGAGCGCGAGTCAGGTGTGCGTGCCTTGCTTAACTTTGGCCATACTTTTGGTCATGTGATCGAGACGCATCAAGGCTACGGCAACTGGCTACACGGCGAGGCTGTGGCGGCAGGTATGGTACAGGCCGCCGAGCTTTCGCAAAAAATGGGCTGGCTAAGTAATGAGGAGGTGGCGCGTGTTAAGCATGTGTTGACCTTGGCAAACCTGCCCATCTATCCGCCTGCGATCGCGGTGGACACTGCGCTTGATCTGATGGGCCATGATAAAAAAGTGAAACACGGACAAATCCGCCTGATTTTGTTAAAATCACTGGGTGAGGCGGTATTGACCAATGACTTTGATGCCACGCTATTAACCGACGTGCTGGCCGCACACAGTACGTAAGATACTGATTTTACAATCATAAGCGTTTGGTGAAGACAATGTGCGTTTAGCGCCTAACGTGACCGCTGGCATTTATTTCAACGAGTCTTCATGTTGCATTCTTAACCCTATTTTCACCAAGGATACTCTCATGGCAGCACCAAGATCGACGACGCGTAGCGCAAGCCAAGCATATCGCCGCCAAGCATTGATTTGGCTGGTAGCGACGTTGCTACTTGGCGTGGTTACCGCTTTGGTTTGGATGTTTAGTCAGACCCCAGCGATGGGTGCCAAAATCGAAAACGCACCGATAAACACGCCGCAGCCGCTTAGTGCTGAGCTTGAGCAGCCGCTCACCATAGAATCCTTGCATGAGCTGGATACGGATGTGCAGCCGCTCAGCTTTGATGCGACCATTCGCGATTTGCGCAGCTATCCTGATGAGTTCAAAGACAAGCGCTATTTGCTAGCAAACAAGGGCAAATGGACAGTGCAGGTGATGAATGTCGCCGAAAACGACGTCATCGTCAGCTATCTAGAAAGCCGTGATGATCGCAAAAAGTTTGCGTATTTTCGCTATTTAGATGACGAAAACCAAGCGCGTTATATGCTAACTTATGGGCTGATGAGCAGTCCGCAAGAAGCGGTTGGCGCCTCAAAACTGGTGGACTTTAAATTACCGGCTGATGTCCGCGTGTTGCCAGAAGAAATCAATCGCTATATCGGTATCATCGATAATTATGAGCGCCCCGATCCCATAAAAGATTTGAGCAATAGGCGAACGCGCGCGGTTGATTTGCGCCCGACCAAGCGCGAAGTACCAGTGCGTCAACCTGCCGATGACAGCAACGACGTCGATGAAACACGGCGTGCACCGAGTAGCAGTGAGACCAGTATTCGCCAGTCTATCGACACCTCTGAGACCTTATCTGTCACTGAGGAGCGTATCATAGGCGGTGAAGAGCAGTCGTCTGTGACCGCAGGCAACGAAGAGTCGAGTAACAAACCTGCGGACAATCAAAAACCGGTAGCGGCAGGCGGTGATAGTAGCAATAAGAAGCTACCAGTCGTGCCAACGCCGAAGCCACCAAGTAGTAGCAGTGGGGCAAATGCGAGCGCAAACAATGCGGCAAATAGCGGTGTCAATAACGCCAGCAATAAAAGCACCAACCAAGGTGTAGCTAAAAACAACAACGCTGCCAAAAATGACAATGCTACAAAAACTGACAATGCGACCAAAAATAACGGCGACAGTATTAAAGAGCTGATTGAAGAAAAAAGCAATTAAGTTGCGTCTGATGATTTGATCAGAGTCATAGCCGTAGCGATAGTAATAAAGCCCATTAGCAAAGATGCTGGTGGGTTTTTTTTGGCAGGTGTTTTGTGTATCAAGTGACAGTTGTTATTTTCTCCAGTAACCGCTTTTGCTTTGATTTTCTACTATCTTAGTTGCATGAACCATGGCTTAAATGATGGCTGAAACCTGCCTTTATATGCGTTTTTATCTGCTATTTTTCGTCGTTGTATAACCATTAGTAATACGTTCTCTTACAAAATATGGGTGATGAATAGATAGAAAAGACTAGATTTTTTGCCAATCATTAACTAATATAACGGTGGGCGACGTTCTGTATAGTTATCGTAAATAACTATTTATTGAGCATTCGGTGAGTGCTTGCATCAAATTTACAAGACGCTTTGCTACTGTTTGTTGTCCCAAGCGCCGCCATTTTTATTTGCATTTATACGCTAATAAATGGCGCAGCCTTCCTTACGGTCGCTCTTGTTAGAGTGAATAAAGCGCTTAAATACAGAGCGTCAAATATTCAATATAAATCATCGCACCGTTACACTACCTAGCCAATATAATCATAGCGTTCGGTAATACACGGTGACAAGCGATACTCCAGTTAACAATAGCATGTGATTGAGAACTGAGTAACTGGCAGATAAAACGATTTTTATCTGATTGCCAAGATCTATTACTTACTGTCTATTCATACATTAATTATCTGTTCAGACATCATTAATGACTAGGAGGGTCAAGGTGCTAACCTGATTCTCAGAGTATGATGAATAAGAATGTCACATCAATTATTAATTCGGATATACGGATATTAATTATTAGCCCGTTCTGCCTACGGATAGCCGTTTATGCTCCGCATTGGATGATAAGCGACCCGTTCACTTAAAAGGACTAGCCATGTCAATGATTTCCTCCCATACGCATTTGGCCACGCCAGATGATTTCTCTGATAACTGTGGTTTTGGTTTGATCGCTCACATTGAGGGTGAGGCCAGCCATGATTTGGTAAAAACAGCCATTCATAGCTTAAGCTGTATGACGCACCGTGGCGGTGTTGCTGCTGATGGTAAGACGGGTGACGGCTGTGGTCTATTGTTGGCAACGCCGACCAAGTTTTTTCAAAAAATTGCCGCCGAGCTGCAGTTTGATATTACTGATAACTTTGCGGTGGGCATGGTCTTTGTCAATCTCGACGCTGCTAAAGCAAAATACAGCCAGCAAATACTCTCTGAAGAGATTACTGCACAAGGTTTGGATGTGGCGGGCTGGCGTAATGTGCCACTTGATTTGACGATTGTCGGTGACATAGGCCGTGAGACATTGCCTGATTTTAAGCAAGTGTTTGTCAATGCGCCTGATGATTTATCAGCAGATGATTTTAATCGTAAGCTGTTTGTCGCGCGCAAAAAAGCCGAGCAACGTTTGGCAGACGATGAGTTGTTTTATGTGTGCTCGTTGAGCGCTCAGACGATTATCTATAAAGGGTTGGTGATGCCGTCTGACTTGCCAGCGTTCTTTTTGGATCTGCAAGATGAGCGCCTGGCCTCACATATTGTGGTATTCCACCAGCGTTTTTCTACCAATACCTTACCGCGCTGGCCGCTTGCGCAGCCGTTTCGCTATCTGGCGCACAATGGTGAGCTAAATACCATCACGGGCAACCGTAACTGGTCGGAGGCACGAACCCCAAAACTCAAATCGGACAAACTGCCCAACCTAAATGAGCTAACGCCACTGGTCAATCGTACAGGCTCGGATTCTTCAAGTTTGGATAATATGCTTGAGGTGCTGATGTCTGGTGGCATGAGCCTGTTTCATGCCATGTCGATACTTGTGCCACCTGCTTGGCAAAATGTCGATAGCATGGACATGGATTTGCGCGCGTTTTATGAGTTTTATTCGCAGCATATGGAGGCATGGGATGGGCCAGCGGGTCTGGTGATTCAAGACGGGCGCTATGCGGTGTGCATGCTTGATCGCAATGGCTTGCGCCCATCGCGCTGGGTGACGACGAAGAATGGCTACATTACGGTCGCCTCTGAGGTGGGTGTTTGGGATTATGCACCAAAAGATGTACTGGCAAAAGGCCGCGTCGGTCCCGGTCAAATGCTGGTCATCGATACCATGACTGGCCAGATCTTAGATACCAAAGCCATAGCGACCTTACTAAAAAAAGCGCACCCGTATCGCAAATGGCTACGCGAAGAAGCGACTCGTATCCGTGATGACGAGCGCCTAGAAGAGCAGCTGGCGGCGCAGGCCTGCCGCGGCGAGCCGCTCAAGGCCCTACAAAAGATGTATCACATCACCAATGAAGAACGCACCGAAATCATCCGTCCTAATGCCGAAAATGGTCAAGAGCCAGTGGGCTCGATGGGCGATGACACACCAATGGCAGTGCTGTCGCAGCAAATTCGTCATGTCGGCGATTTTTTTCGTCAGCAGTTCGCGCAGGTGACCAACCCACCGATTGACCCATTACGTGAGTCAATCGTGATGTCACTACAGACGTGTCTCGGCGCTGAAACCAATGTGTTTGCACCATCTGCGCGCGATGCACACCGTATTATTTTATCCTCACCGGTATTGTCAGCCAGCAAAATGCAGCAGCTTGAGCGCTTAGACGACTCAGCGTTTCAGATGGCGCGTATTGATTTAAATTATGATCGCACCCTTGAGCTGTCAGAAGCCATCACTGCTATCTGTGAGCAAGTGGCAAGCAGTATTCGCGCCGGCCATACGCTGATTGTATTGTCTGACAAAAACATCGTCGCCGACAAAGTCCCTGCCAATGCCATCATGGTGACAGGGGCAGTGCATCATTATCTGATCGCCCAAGGTATCCGCACCGATGCCAATCTCATCATCGAGACGGGGCTGGCGCGTGACTCGCATCAGGTGGCGGTATTAATTGGCTTTGGCGCCACCTGCGTCTATCCATATTTGGCTTATGATGTCATCGATGACTTGGTTGCGACTGGTGAGTTGCTTGGTGACCCAATTCAAGCCCGCGTCAATTTCCGTAAAGGCTTGGATAAAGGTTTGCTAAAAATCTTATCAAAAATGGGTATCTCAACCATCGTTTCTTATCGCGGTGCACAACTATTTGAAGCGGTTGGTCTCTCAGAAGAAGTGGTAAACCTATGCTTTAAAGGTGTGCAAAGCCGTATCAAAGGCGCCACCTTTGCCGATCTGGCAGCAGATCAGGCCATACTCGCGGCCAACGCCTTTAAGCGCCGTGCGCCCCTTGATCAAGGTGGTTTGCTCAAGTTTGTCTTTAACAAAGAGTATCACGCCTTTAATCCTGATGTGATTAATAGCCTGCACACCGCTGTACGGACAGGCGATTATGACAATTATCGTCATTATGCCGACTTGGTTAATAGTCGCCCTGTAGCAACCTTGCGGGACTTGTTGCAACTAAAGACAGATAACTCAATTGACGTGAATGAGGTCGAAGACATCTCGGCTATCTTGACACGCTTTGATTCGGCGGGCATGTCGCTTGGCGCTCTATCACCAGAAGCACATGAAGCGATCGCCATGGCGATGAATACCATCGGTGGCCGCTCAAACTCAGGAGAGGGCGGCGAAGATCCGGTACGCTATGGCACGCTGCGCAATTCAAAAATCAAACAAGTGGCTTCTGGTCGTTTTGGTGTCACGCCTGCGTACTTGCGCTCAGCAGAAGTCATGCAGATCAAGGTCGCTCAGGGTGCAAAACCAGGGGAGGGTGGACAGCTGCCAGGTGGTAAGGTCAATGCGCTGATCGCGCGCCTGCGTTACTCTGTACCAGGGGTGACACTCATCTCACCGCCGCCGCATCATGATATTTATTCTATCGAAGACTTGGCGCAGCTGATTTTTGACTTAAAACAAGTCAATCCCGATGCCTTGGTCTCGGTGAAGCTGGTCTCACGTCCAGGCGTTGGCACCATCGCGACAGGCGTGGCCAAGGCCTATGCCGACTTAATCACCATCTCAGGCTATGATGGCGGTACGGCAGCGTCACCACTGTCTTCTATCCATCATGCAGGCTCACCGTGGGAGCTGGGCTTGGCAGAGACGCATCAGTCGCTACGCGTCAATGGCCTGCGCGATAAAGTGCGGGTACAAACGGACGGCGGACTCAAGACAGGCCTTGATGTGGTAAAAGCCGCTATCCTTGGTGCAGAAAGCTTTGGTTTTGGTACCACGCCGATGATTGCGGTGGGCTGTAAATACTTGCGTATCTGCCATCTAAACAACTGCCCGACAGGCGTTGCTACCCAAAAAGCCAAGTTGCGTGACGAGCACTTCATCGGTGAAGCGGAGATGCTCATTAACTTCTTTAAGTTTGTGGCGACGGAAACACGTGAATGGCTTGCCGCCCTTGGCGTACGTAGTATGGAAGAGCTGGTCGGACGTACTGACTTGCTCGAGGTGTTAGAAGGCAATACTGCAAAGCAGCGTCACCTCGACTTAACGCCACTCTTGTTTAGTCATCCAGCCAGCGTTGGCAACGCGCAAACGTGTCAGGTAGAGCGTAATGAGCCATTTGATAAGGGCTTGCTCGCTGAGCAGATGGTCAGTGATATGCTGCTTAATATTCGTCAAGGTACAGGCGGTGATTATAGCTATGCAATCGGCAACTGCGATCGCTCAATCGGCGCGCGTATCTCCGGTGAGATCGCTCAAGTCTGGGGCAATCTTGGTATGAGTGATATGCCAATCAAGCTGCATCTAACGGGCACAGCAGGGCAGAGCTTGGGTGTGTGGAATGCAGGCGGCCTAAATATCGAGCTAGAAGGCGATGCCAATGACTATGTCGGTAAAGGTATGGCTGGTGGCGAGATCGTTATCTATCCGCCAAAGGGTGCCAGTTTTAGTACCCAAGAGACCGCCATTATCGGTAATACTTGCCTTTATGGTGCGACAGGCGGTAAGTTATATGCGGCAGGCACCGCAGGCGAGCGCTTTGGCGTACGTAACTCAGGGGCGCACGCGGTGATAGAGGGCACAGGCGATCACTGCTGTGAATATATGACCGGCGGCGTGGTGACCATCCTTGGACGGACAGGGCTGAATTTTGGCGCAGGGATGACCGGTGGCTTTGCTTACGTGCTCGACATGGATGGCGACTTTTTTGATCGCTGCAATCACGAGCTGATTGATTTAAACCGTATCTCCAGCGAGCAAACCGAAGAGCACCGCATTTATTTGCAGCAAGTGATAGAAAACCACGTAGATAAAACAGGCAGCGCTTGGGGCCAGACGATATTGGCTGACTTTGAGCACTATGTGCGCAAATTTTACTTGGTCAAGCCCAAAGCGGCGAATATTGCCAGTCTCCTAAAAACCACCATGGCTGATCCACAGTAGTCGGGTATAGGGTATAAGAGACGTTTTAATACATTGGTTTTTTCGCAGGTCGGTGCCCGCAGTGACATATATCAGATGGACTGACAGTGTGTCGCAGCGGCTCCCCACCCACGATAAAAGCCACCTAGAGAAGAGACAGTTATCATGGCAAAACGCTTAAAAAATAGTTTTCAGTTTTTAGATGTACCACGGTTTGATCCTGCCAAAAAAGACATAGCCACCCGCTCGACAGAGTTTGTTGAGATTTATAAGCCGTTTGAGAGCGAGGCGGTGGCGCAGCAAGCCCATCGTTGTCTTGAGTGCGGCAACCCTTATTGTGAGTGGAAATGCCCAGTACATAACTACATTCCTAATTGGCTAAAGCTAGCCACCGAAGGCCAAATCTTTCAGGCAGCAGAGCTGTGTCATCGTACCAATACTTTGCCTGAAGTATGCGGCCGCGTTTGCCCTCAAGACCGCTTGTGCGAAGGCGCTTGTACGCTAAACGATGGTTTTGGCGCGGTGACCATCGGTAATGTTGAAAAATATATCAACGATACCGCTTTTGCCTTAGGCTGGCGACCTGATATGTCGGATGTGGTTTGGACAGACAAAAAAGTTGCCATCATTGGGGCTGGGCCGGCAGGTCTTGGCTGCGCTGATATCTTGGTAAGAAATGGCGTCAAGCCTGTGGTTTTTGACAAGCGTCCTGAGATTGGCGGCCTACTAACCTTTGGTATCCCAGAGTTTAAGATGGAAAAAGACGTCATGCGCAATCGCCGCGTGATTTTTGAAGGCATGGGTATTGAGTTTCGCCTCGAGACCGAAATCGGTACAGACGTCACTATCGATGAGCTGTTGAGCGAGTACGACGCGGTGTTTATGGGAATGGGCACTTATACCTATATGCGCGGCGGCTTTGTAGGCGAAGAGCTCGACGGCGTTTATGACGCTCTAGATTATCTGATTGCCAACGTCAATCGCTGCAATGATTGGGAAAAAGATGCTGAAGAGTACATCGACTTTAAAGGCAAAAGAGTCGTGGTACTGGGCGGTGGCGATACGGCGATGGACTGCAACCGTACCAGCATTCGCCAAGGCGCTGAGCAAGTCGTCTGTGCCTATCGCCGTGATGAAGAAAACATGCCAGGCTCACGCCGCGAGGTGGTCAATGCGCGCGAGGAAGGAGTGGAGTTTTTGTTCAACCGTCAGCCGACCGAAATCATCGGCCTAAATGGTAAGGTCAATGGCGTCAAGGTCGTCACCACACAACTGGGCGCGCCAGACAATCGTGGCCGTCGTCGTCCTGAGCCGATTCCAAATTCAGAAGAGATCATTGAGTGTGATGCGGTGATTATGGCCTTTGGTTTTCGTCCTAGCCCTGCCGACTGGTTTGAGAGTCAGCAAGTGAGTATGGATAGCTCGGGCCGCGTGCTAGCGCTCGAGCAGCAGACATTTAAATTTCAAACCAGCAATCCCAAAATCTTTGCAGGTGGCGATATGGTGCGCGGCTCGGACTTAGTTGTCACGGCTATTTGGGAAGGCCGTGAAGCGGCGGAAGGTATCTTAGACTTTTTAGAAGTGTAATTACCTCGATTTAGATTCCACGATTTATTAGTGGTTTGTAATGTAAACGTCTTTTGTCTTTTATCAGACAAAAGGCGTTTTTTTTGAGTGATGCTTGGTAAATAAAAGCTCGACTGCTAGCATGTTTGTGCGTACCCTATATGCTTTATCGTTTACCTCATTTATCCACTAAAACTCGTTTATTTACTAAAAAGAGTAGCCTGGCGTGAAATCAACCTTTTACCAGCGTGTTACTGCTCCATTCATCGAGCCTTATATTCGTTATCAACGTGCAGATGTGTTACATGCTTGTCGTCTGGGAGTGGCTGTCATACTGGCGCTATTAGTCAATAAAGTCACAAACCTGCCGCATGGTGAGTGGACCACCATTACGGTTTTTATTATTTTAGGATTGTTACAGTATCAAGGCGCTATCTATACCAAAGCCAAAGAGCGTGTGTTGGGCACGCTACTAGGTATTGGCACAGCATTAGGGGTGTTGTGGTTCAATCAAAATGTAGGGGCATGGCTATGGATCGATTATGCACTTATCGGTATATTAAGCGGCATTATTGGCTATCTGGCCGTTCGTAAGCTTGGCTACACAGGGCTGCTGACGGGTATTACGATGTTAATGATTGTCTCCGATCTAGGCAATAGTAGTATTGGTCAAGACGGCATTTACCGTGCGCTCAATATCTTGCTAGGGACAGGGGTGGCGGTCGCAGTCACACTCATTTTGCCGCTAAAATCAACGCTGATGTGGCGATTTCTATTGAGTAGCAATCTTGATGCTTGTAGCAGCTTATATGCAAGCGTTGGCCATCATATTGATGCAGCGGACGGAGCGGCGGGCAACACGACCCATAAATCAAATCCAGTGGCTTTTTCAGTTGAAGAAATACCTGTTGATAGAGCGTTGGTCACCACATTACAACAGATCAATAAGCGCCTACTGGCTGTGCGTCCACATATCGCTGCGACCGCAAGTGAGTCGGGGATCGAAAAAGAGACGCTGGAGACCATCCAGCGCACCCACCGTAATATTATCGGGACGATTGATTTGCTGCTCAGTGCAGCGCCGCGCTTGGCAAATATTGAAATCGATGAGGAGAACCATGTTTTATTGGTTCATTATCAGCATGAGTTGACGCAAGCGATGCAGCATATGGCTGCGGTGCTACGTAGTCCCAGTGATGAAGTGTTTCGTCCCATTACGCGTATTGCCGTCTCAGAGTATCCAAGCGTACAGCGTTTAGCGTTTGAGTGGCAGGGATACTTTTGGTTGACCCAAACCTTACAGACTCAGTTGCAACAGTTGAGCGACTTGTTACAAACGACTAAACCGCAGTGGTTTGCAGCCTCAGGTCTTCGCTATCAGCGCCGTGAGCAACGCCGCATCGAGGACAAAGGCGGTGAGACGGATTTGCATTTATAATATAAAAAACGCTGATCTTAGATCAGCGTTTTTATTTTTGAACTACTAGGATTAAGCGATTACGTCATGGCTATTAACGGCCTGTTTTTAGCTTATCCCAATACTGCTGATACACTTGCAATGCTTCATCACCCACATCTTCTTGGAATTCTGCTTTTGCCAGTACGTCTTTAGAAGGGTAAATCGCCGGATTGTTGCGAATGCTTTCATCCATCAGCTCACGCGCGGCTATGTTTGGTGACGCATAGCCAATCTCTTCACTGACGATTTTGGCGTTTTCGGGGCGAAGCAGGTAGTCGATAAACTTATGCGCGGCATCCACTTGCTTGGCATTTTTGGGAATGACAAAGTTATCCATCCACAGTATCGCACCCTCAGATGGATATTTATAAACCAAGCTGGTCAAGCCTTCATCATTGGCCATGACCGCTTCGCCATTCCACGTCATACCAAGCGTCGTCTCCCCTTCGATATAGGGCATACGCGTGGCATCTGAGTTAAAGGTTTTGACATTTGGCATCAACGTGGTGAGCTTGTCATAAGCGGCTTTTATTTCCTCAGGATTGCTGCTGTTGCCTGAGTAGCCGAGGGTTAGTAGTGCCATACCAAAGACTTCGCGCACGTCATTGGTCAGCATCACTTGACCTTTGTATTTCGGGTCCCACAGATCATTCCAACTATTGACCGTTGCAGGGTCGACGCTATCACCATTGATGGCAAGACCTGTACTGCCCCACATATAAGGAATCGAGTACTTATTGTCTGGATCGACCTTGGTATTGGTAAATGATGTATCAAGGTTGTTAAAGTTGCTTAATTTTGATTTATCGAGCTCTTGCAACAATCCTTCTTTGGCCATTTTTTCGACATAGTACGTCGATGGAATCGCCAAGTCGTATTGGCTAGAGTCATCGAGTAGCTTGAGCTTGGCGTACATCGCTTCGTTGGAGTCAAAAGTGGTGTAATTGACGGCGATACCGGTCTCTTCTTCAAAGCCATCGAGAATCTCTTGAGGCATATACTCTGACCAGTTATACAGATTAAGCGTCTCATTGCTTGCGTCAGCACTGCCATCCGCTGCTGCATTGTCAGAGCTACTACAGCTGGCAAGTACCAAGCCGACTGCCATAGCAAGCAAGGCTTTTGGCGCAGTCTTTGTCACGGCCGTAGGCAATAGGCGACCGATGCCGGCCACAGAGCGGGCAGGCGCTTGGGATGATGATACGTGTGTCAAAATATCTCTCCTAAATAATAAAGTCAAATCAATAAAACGGCATAAAAACGGGCGTATACAAAGCACTAAACGCTGCATACGGTGATTGATACTATTATGACCATTAGTGTTACTGATTTAAAGGGTCGGCGCAAAGAGATTTTGACCGCGCCTACCGTCACCATAAAAAGTACAACAAAACCAACTAAGGTGATGCTGTCGTTTCAGGGTATGTTACTGAGCAAGTCATTAAAAAACCAAATATATGTGTAAGAGTAGGAGAAAGCATGAATAACCGTAACCGTGCCGGCGTGATTGCTGCCATCATTGGTATCATCGTTTTTATGGCGATGTTTAACTCAGGCTCACCGACGCCTATCGTCAATTGGCCGGTAGAAACCTACATGGGGATGGCCTTTACCATTGGTTGGCTGAGCAGCGTGCCGAATTGGTTGGCTTATGTGCTGGCGGCGCTGGTGCTGATTTTACTGGTGATTGGGCTTTATAAAATAGGCGGCTGGATTTATGGTCTGCTAGCGCGCACGCGTTAATAGCAGTACTGCAAAAGCGAGAGATTAGAGATATTCTAATCTCTCGCTTTTTTGTTTTTGGTTTACTTGTATTAGGGCGTGTCCTCAATTCAATTGATAGCCATCTAAATGGGCTAAAAATGGCTAAATCTGGCCAAACGGTGTCAAATA
>NZ_JAPEHS010000194.1:0-509 GCF_028823565.1 Psychrobacter sp. A3 | reverse complement strand
AAAATTCATCCCAGTAGCGCTATGACATTTTTAGAGTGTATCGACTATAGTTTATACTGATATTCTCTTTTATTCCATATTGGTCTACTTAATAGAAAATGACTTAAGACGTGGTAGACACGTTGTCTTTAATTTGCATGTGCAGTTGCTCTTTGTCGCTAAGTATCGACGAGCAGTTTTCACCAAACAAGTTCTTGATGACCTTGAAGTTATCTTTGCTGATGTGTGCAACAAGTTTGAAGCCGAGCTTGTGGCGTTTGATGGTGAGGATGACTATGTGCATTTGCTGGTAAATTATCTGCCAGTATATCGAACAGCAAAATATGCCACACTAAACAGCTTTCTTTGCGTAAGCATAACTACTTAAGTTGCCTTATAGCCACCCCCTGAAGTGGGTGGTTTTACGGCAACGCTGGATAAAAAACCGCCAATCGTTGATTGGCGGTTTTTTTGACCAAATAAGACATATACAGATAAAGGCAAGGCTACTGATATCAGTTTTATTGGCC
>NZ_JAPEHS010000193.1:0-510 GCF_028823565.1 Psychrobacter sp. A3 | reverse complement strand
CATAAATGGTGCGAATAATGCCGTCTTTGGTCAACGCGTCATCATCTTCCATAAATACCAGTGAAGTGGTCAGGCGCACGATATCGCGCGGGGTAAAATGCTCCCCTGCGGTCTCGTTCGAGCTTTCAGCAAAGCGGCGAATCAGCTCCTCAAACACAAAACCCATTTCATGGTTAGAGATCGCCTCAGGGCTAAGATCCGTAGTGGCAAACATCCGCACCACTTTATATAGCAGGTTGGCATCAGCCAATTGACCGACAAACTCTTCAAATTTAAAGTGCTCAAATATTTCCCGCGCGTCCTTAGAGAAGGATTGCACGTAAGTGTTTAGGTTATCCTTAATATCGCTTTGACCCATTTTGCTCAGATCCATCGGCGAGGTATTGTAAAACGGTCGCTTGCTGGCACGTATCAAGAACTTCTCTTGCGCTTCCTCTGGCAGACCCATATCAGCGATACGCTGGTTTTCTGCAACGACAGCGGCTTTGGTCTCTTCTAGTACGCACTCTA
>NZ_JAPEHS010000192.1:0-518 GCF_028823565.1 Psychrobacter sp. A3 | reverse complement strand
ACGCCAGCAGATATCAGCAAGCAGCCTGTAACACTGCAAGCGCTCGGTCAGATCAATCGTCAAACGACACAATTGACCGAAAAAGAGCGTGGTATGGCCTTTAGCCAGCAAGCTGATGATAACGCTGTGGTAGCCATCGCAGGCGAGACGGAAGTGGGTGCCAGCTTGTTGGTCGGTGACCGCATCAAAACGGAGCAGCAATCACCATTATCTGATGTGCAAAGAGCACAAACGGCGGCTATTATTCGTGATAATTTAGGCCAAGATCAACTGCAAGATTACTTAGAGTATCTGCGGATGGTGTATCAGGTTGAGATTAACGACACCAACATGGCCAACGCGCAAGGTCGTTAAATACAAATCGTTAAATATCGATAATTGAGTCATCTGAAATGGCTTAAATGACGATAACCGCTCGCGCATAAAGACGTAAAAAAGCCACTGTATCAAGGACAGTGGCTTTTTTTGATCTATAATTTAGCAATCAAAACCGACCCGCCTCATGCGCGCCGGCTCAG
>NZ_JAPEHS010000191.1:0-547 GCF_028823565.1 Psychrobacter sp. A3 | reverse complement strand
GTGGTATCAGGCTGAAGGGAGGTGGGATCGACTTTGATGGTAAAGTCAGAGGCGGCGGTGGCAATAGCGCGACCTTGGGCGACGATATTGGTCAGATCAAGGTCTGTGGCGACCTTATAGCCGACAGGGATGCTGGTGGCATCAATACTGCCGTCATTGGTGATACGGGTCCACAGTATCACCCTATCTTGTAGTGGGTCGCCACTTGCGACGCCATGTACAAAGGGCTGAGCACCTTGGTAACCCAAGTCATCGACGTCGTCTAGTGCTACCACGGGGCGCTCGTCATCGTCTGATGAGCAGGCGCTCAGCTGCGTCAATAGAGTCCCCGCCACGGTCGCTTGACCGCCTATTTTTATAAAATCACGTCTTTTCATCCTTCATCCTTGATCTGATACATAAGTAAAGTCCATTGACTGATAATCTATCGTAATAGACAGCGTGACGCAATCGTTAACCTGCCTATTGGCGTTATATCTATAGTCGATACATTCTAAAAATGTCATAGCGCTACTGGGATGAATTTTGCGCAGCCTCTGGGAACGCA
>NZ_JAPEHS010000190.1:0-550 GCF_028823565.1 Psychrobacter sp. A3 | reverse complement strand
ACGACTCAAGCGCGGATATCACGACAGCTGATGAGTCGCCTGATATCTCCCAGCCCTGATGGTGACAGGCATCAGAGCATGGGCTGACGACCTGCTACCGTCGTTTATCATGCGCTACTCATCAATGATAGACACAACATCGCTGTCAAGATAGACGTCAAGCCGCTTTTCTGCCATGATAACCCGCGACGGATTCATTAAAATACCAGCGTTAAAATATTAGCATTAAACTATCCATATCGATTGCGACATTGATTTACGACTTCATAAAGGTTATCTCTGAATGACTGTACATCATACCGACACAGATGAGCGAATAGACGAGCAGCGCACGAGCACCGATGCCTCTGCTGCAGAGGCTCATCATAATAATCGTCATGGCGCGGCAACCACGGCGCGGCAGTGGCAAGTACTCTCACAGCTACAGCGCAATCGCTGGGTGGGAACGACGCACATTTACGAGCAGCTCAAACTTGCAGGGTTTGACATCAGTCTGCGCACCGTACAGCGCGACCTAAACGCCTTGTCCAAACGCTTTCCCATCGAAAAA
>NZ_JAPEHS010000189.1:0-581 GCF_028823565.1 Psychrobacter sp. A3 | reverse complement strand
ACGCCTATCAAGCCGATATCACGTACGGTACCAACAACGAGTACGGTTTTGATTATTTGCGTGACAACATGGTGTTTAGCCTCGCTGAGAAAAAACAGCGCCCGCTGAATTTTTGTATCATCGATGAGATTGACTCAATCTTAATCGATGAGGCACGTACGCCGCTGATTATCTCAGGGCAAGCTGAAGACTCTTCACGCATGTATGCGCTGATTAACACTATCATTCCACGGCTTAAGCGCTCAAAAGACGAAGAAGCCAATAAGAATAACGAAGATGAAGACTTTTGGATTGATGAAAAAAACCGTCAGATTGAGATTAGCGAAAAAGGCTATGAAAAAATCGAGCGTTTTTTAACAGAAGTCGGTGAGCTGGGCGAAAACGAGAGCTTGTATAGCCCAAGTCGCTTGCCGCTGCTCGCGCACGTCCAAGCCGCCATTCGCGCTCACCATGTGTTTGTCAAAAACGTCCACTATATCGTTGACGACGGTGAAATCATCATCGTCGATGAAAACACGGGCCGTACCATGCCCGGTCGCCGCTGGTCAGAGGGCCTGCACCAAGCGGTAGAAGCCAAAGAA
>NZ_JAPEHS010000188.1:0-584 GCF_028823565.1 Psychrobacter sp. A3 | reverse complement strand
TAGTTTGGGGCATCTTAATAAAGCCACTGTGGAATGAGTATTATGAAATATTGATAGCGCTCGTATTGCCTATTCGGCAACGACTCTATTTGCCTGCTCACCTTACTAAAAATTGACCATTTTATCCATATTTACCGCAACTAAATTTATGCTATCTGTCCAAATACCGTGCGCTATGCCCCATAGCAAATGGTATCGAGGGTATTTATGTCTATCGAGCAGTGTAGACACAGCACGCACATAAACCCTATACCCACCGCGCTGCCCACATTAAGGCTACCCTATAACCATTTTTTCAATTGACCATAAAGGCAAAAACAAAAAAAAATACCCAAATGCGTGAGCATCTGGGCAGGAGGAAAAGTATGTCGCTGGTATCCTGATGGGTCAGGCTTTTTGTTTTTTTAGTAACGCTTATTTGGTGACGCTTGTTTTTTGATACAGATTTTAATATAAGTTTTGAGCAAAGCTGGGTAACAAACCGTTTGTATAGTTAGCTGAATGTAAAACTGTTATGGATTTAAACACACTACTGGTATAAATTTTACTTGCGTGCTGCGTTCCCAGAGGCTGCGCAAAATTCA
>NZ_JAPEHS010000018.1:0-36293 GCF_028823565.1 Psychrobacter sp. A3 | reverse complement strand
GATAAAAATGAGATAAATTGCCGCCAAACAAGGAAAATAGCGCAGATAATATCAAGATATTCGTCAGCTATTTGACACCGTTTGGCAAGACTTAGCCGTTTTTAGCCCATTTAGATAGCTATCGATTGAATTGAGGGTACGCCCTAATAGCACTCTAAAAAATTAAAAAGTAAACCAACCACGGATTTTTCATGACTAATCAAACTGACGCCCCTAATAAAGAACACAAACGCATCCTCACTGGCATCAAACCAACAGGTATCCCGCACTTAGGTAACTATGTCGGTGCCATTCGTCCAGCGATTGAGTCAATCCAAAATAGCGACGATGAGGCGTTTTTCTTTTTGGCTGACTACCACGGCATCATCGGCTGCTACGATCCTGCCGTCATCCATGAGTCAACCAAAATCATTGCTGCGACGTGGATTGCTTGTGGTCTTGACCCTGAGCGCGTGACTTTCTATCGTCAGTCGGATGTGCCTGAGATACCAGAGCTGGCTTGGATTTTGAACTGCTCATGCGCCAAAGGTCTGATGAACCGTGCCCATGCCTATAAAGCTGCCGTCGATATTAATATGGAAAAGGCAGATGTCGATCCAGACCAAGGCATCAACATGGGGCTGTTTGGCTATCCTGTGCTCATGGCGGCGGATATCTTGATGTTCAACGCCACCCACGTCCCCGTAGGCCGTGACCAAGTACAGCACATCGAGATGGCGCGTGACATCGCTGGCACCTTTAACCATCGCTATAAACCGCTCTTTACCCTCCCCTCAGCGGTCGTTGATGAAGACATCCCTCTGCTGACAGGGCTTGATGGTCGTAAGATGAGCAAAAGCTATAGCAACACCATTCCTCTATTCGGTGAGCCCAATCCGCAAGTCAGCGCTGAAAAGCAAATGCACAAAGCCATCATGAAAATCGTCACCAACTCGCAATTGCCGGATGAGCCAAAAGACCCTGACGACTCAGCACTTTTTGAGATTTACAAAGCCTTTGCCACTGCTGAAGAAATCGCGGATATGCGCGCGCAGTATGCCGCTGGTATCGGCTGGGGTGATGCCAAGCAAGTATTGTTTGATAAAATAAATAGCGAGATTGCGCCATTTCGCGCGCGTTATGAGGAGCTGATGGCCAACCCCAAAGAGCTTGAAGAAATCCTGCAAATGGGGGCGAACAAAGCGCGCCGTCATAGCCGCAAACAGTTAGACAAGGCGCGCCGTGCTATTGGAATACGTCCACTTGCCAAACTTAAATAGCGCCTTACGTGGCAAAGTACGTCGCCATCAGGACAGATGTTAAACATGCAAACCTCAACGACCAAACAATCAGCCGCTTTAGATAAAGCGGCTTTGTCTGCTAGCACGCCTGACAAAAAAGACAGCACCGCTATCAGCCAAATACCGCTACGTATCTATCAAACACCCATACAACATCTGCCCGATGATCTGTACGTGCCGCCTGGGGCCTTTGCCATTTGGCTTGAGCAATTTGCCGGGCCACTTGATTTTTTATTGTATCTGGTCAAAAAAAACAACGTCGATCTCACGCAAATGCCCATCTTGCCTATCACAGAGCAGTATCTGGCTTATATCAGTGAGCTAGATACCGAGCATTTTGAGCTGGCGGGCGACTACTTACTGATGGCATCCACATTGATTGCGATCAAGTCTGAACTGCTGCTGCCCACGCCTGAGGTGCCAAGCGATGAGCGTGATCCAAAGGCAGAGCTGATCGAGCGCCTTGAAGAATACGCACAGATCAAGGCGGTCAGTCAACGCTTGGACAATCTGGTGCGTCTTGAGCGCGATGTGTTTTTGGCGATGGTCAGCATGCCCAGCACCGAAGTGATGAGCGCCGAATTACCTAGCTATTCACCAACTCTGTTGATCGATAGTTTGTTTAAGATGCAGTTGCAGCCTGATTATCAGATGCACACCATCAAAGTCGATGCCGTGCCGCTGTCTGATCGCATCGCCAGCATCAGCCGTCAGCTAAGCACGGATGGCGCGCGCTCATTTTATGAGCTGCTGGACAATACCCAAGGTAAGATCGGTGTGGTGGTCAGCTTCGTTGCCGTACTGGAGCTGATAAAACGGCAGCTGGTTGGCGTTGTAAATACCGATTTAGAAAGCCGTCCTAACGATGCTGGTACTGATGCTGATAAAGGGGCTGCAGAAAACGACCACATAGGACAACTAACGCTACAGTGGCTGGCTTAATAGTTTTTAGTAGAGAATATATGCAATGACAGACAACCAGCACCAATCGCCAACACAGACGGACGATTATTTAGAGACGATGAGTAAGCATATCGAAGTGCTGTTGCACGCATCAGAGACACCTCTTACTGACACGGTCTTAAAAAAACAGCTGTCGTTAACGGTCGAAGAGCTGACCCAAGCGCTAGAGCGGTTACAATTACGCTTAGCCAGCGGCGTGCTTAGGCTGTACAAGACCGCCAGTGGTTATCGACTACAAATCTCTGACGACTATAGCGCGCTCATTCAGCGCGTGTTTCCGCAGCGTCAAGAGCGCCTAAGCCAAGCCCTGCTTGAGACTCTAAGCGTCATCGCCTATAAGCAGCCCGTGACCCGTAGCGATATCGAGCATGTCCGCGGCGTGACGCTATCGAGTAACATCTTGCGCCAACTGTTTGATAAAGGCTGGATCGTCGAGGAAGGCTATAAAGATACCTTAGGGCGCCCTGCATTGCTGCATACCACGCCGCAGTTCTTAGACGCATTTGGGCTAACGCACTTGGATGAACTGCCGCCTATGCCAGACATGAAAGCTATCCAAGCGATGTCTTAGAGTCTTGCTGCCATAAAAAAGGACAAACCGCGCAAGGCTTGTCCTTTTTTTATACATAGTCGTTTGTTTTGAGGGCTAAACTTACTGGTTGATGACGTCCACGCCCTTTGGCGGGGTGAATTTAAACTGGCTACTACCAATACTCGGGTTTAGCTTGATATTGCTAAACTTGATAGAAGTAGTCTGACCCAAACTGTCATTGAGCACCATCATCACAGGCTTGCCGCCGCTAAAGCTCATCGATAGGCTCTTAAAGCTCGCGCTATCAGCTTTTGGATAAAGCACGTAGTAGTTTTTATTATCATAAGGCTGGGTGATTTTGAAGTTTTTATCAATTTTACTGGGATCACCCGACAGCAATAACGCTGGCGTATTGCCTACTTGGCTATCGACATTTTGTTTGGTCGCTTGCTCTAAGTCTTTATCATAGACCCACATCGAGTTGCCGTTGGCCACGATAAGCTGCTGCGATGGGGATTTGGTTTCCCAGCGAAAATTATTGGGACGCTGCACGCTCATCGTACCTGTAAAGGTGCCACTATTGGCGCCTTTGGTGGTTTGGCTAAAGTTTGCGGTCATACTTTTGGTGTTTGCCAAAAGCTTATTTAAGCGCTTAGCGGCCATTAAATTGTCCGCGGGGGCGGCGGTTGCTGATTGGCTGATCGCCATCATAGGGGCAGCCACGCCGAGTGATGTCATCAACACGCCTGTCAACGCACTGCTCATCAGTTTTTGGGTTAAAGTGGTTGGTTTGCTAGATACAGTCATACTCATTCCTCTCTCAACATGCAAATCGCATAAAAATAAAATGTCTTCATTAAAATTGTTTTTTTCAATAAGTGCTTATCTCGCGCCAAAAAATCGACGTGAGTAAACAATGCAGACAGTGTGCCAGTTTTTTTATTACATGCCTAGTCATCGTTTGCAATCTTTACTACGGCTGCCATACACGCTTGTAACTGATTGACGCGCGGCGACTGTACATCATAGACCAAACGCACTGCCCTATGGCGCGCGATTGGGCAAGTTTTTTAGATTCCTTCCAAACCGGTTGTCTAATAGACCATAGCAGTCTTTTAAACTCGTAAGCTGGCAGATAATGGCTGATACAAAGCGCCCAACAAAACACTTAGCTCAAAACGCTCAATAACGTTCGTGAGAAATGACTGGCATAAAAAAAGCCCCTACTGCCCTCAGACAGTAGAAGCTTTTTTGTCGTCATTTTATACAAATGAAAGATAAATAAAATGACGTCGCATCATTGCTAAGCCGTTATAGGCCATGAATTATGCGCTTTCAACCGATACATAACGACGGTTGAACTTACCTTTGGTCGCAAACTTTACAACGCCGTCATTTAGGGCAAATAAAGTATGGTCACGACCCATGCCAACGCCTTCGCCTGCGTGGAACTCTGTACCACGTTGACGTACGATGATGTTACCAGCTGTGATAGCTTGGCCACCAAAGATTTTTACGCCGAGCATTTTTGGGTTTGAATCACGACCGTTACGAGTCGAACCGGCAGCTTTTTTATGTGCCATGAGAAAATCTCCTTGTTAATGTGACTTATCGCCAATGCGATAACTCTTAAGCATTTAGTGCGCTAGTTTAGCGATAATCGCTAAATAGGGAATTAGGCATTAATGGCTTTGATTTTTAACAAGGTGTACCATTGGCGGTGACCTTGCTCTTTGTGATAGTGCTTACGACGGTTGTGCTTGATGATACGGATTTTTTCGCCGCGACCATGCTCAACCACTTCGGCTTCTACGCTAGCGCCTTCAACAACAGGCTGACCGATTTTGACGTTATCGCCGTCAACAACCATCAACACGTCTTCTAGTTTGATTGTCTCGCCTTTTTCTGCTTTTAGTAGCTCAACTTTTAAAAGCTCATCGACGACAACGCGGTGCTGCTTACCACCAGTTTTGATTACTGCGTACATTGTATGACTCCGTTTAACCCGTGTGCCGTGGCTGATGTTATATCAACGCTTCGATAACGAACACGACAGGGAAAAATTAAAGGCAAGATTTTACGGCTTTTTGCTCATAAAAGCAAGCCGCGCCTCTTGTTTTTGTAAGGTGGTTAGCTGAATACCATCGTCCGTATCTCTCTGCTTGTCAGTGACAATCAAGCTTTATAAAGGCGGCTGCTATTGCTACACACTTTTTATGGCCAGTGACTGTTTATAACTTACAATCAATGATTGTGAATGCCCAGTTACTCGGTCTAGCAGACACGCTAGCAAATACGACGAATGGCTAATGCCTAACGGTGGCCATTATAGCTCATATAATCAGTGACTTACAGTGCTTTATTTACTCTTTGGTTGTTTTTAATGTCTATTCTCGGTTGGCATTTAGCGTCTACCTTCCTAGCCCAGCACTTATCAGCTCAGCGTCATCGCACTACACTTTAACCAACCATTCAAAAACACAGCTATGCTATTATAACCAAAACGACGCCTTTGCTATATAAGACCGAGGCTACCAAACTTTTTTATTTTGACTGATATGACGATTTATTATGACCAGTACCCTTTTAGACACGAATACGCCTAACGCTCAGACCACGCCCAGCTATGCCGATATCCAAAGTATCGTGGCCGATGATTTTGAGATCATGGACAAACAAGTATTTGGCAGCCTGAACTCCAAAGTACAACTCGTCATGAGCGTCTCACAGCATGTGATCAATGCAGGGGGCAAACGTATGCGCCCACTTATCACCTTGCTTTGTGCGCGTATGTTTGACGACAATCCATCAGAAAAAGCGATGCACCTAGCCGCCATTACTGAGATGCTACATACCGCAACCTTAGTGCATGACGATGTGATCGATGAATCAGGACAGCGCCGCGGTAAACCGGACGGACGCCACATGGGACAATGCCACTGCCGTATTGGTCGGTGATTATCTAATCGCCCGTGCCTTTAATTTATTGGTTGGTTTTCAAAGCTTGCCACTATTGCAAGTATTCTCTGATGGTACTTGTGATATTGCTGAAGGCGAAGTATTGCAGTTGCAGCATCAGCATAATCCTGAGGCCACTGAGACAGATTATCTCAACATCATCGATGGCAAAACCTCACGGCTGTTTATGATGGCGACCCAAGGCGCGGCGATTTTGCAAGGCAAGACAGAATATATGCCGGTGCTTGGTGATTTTGGCCAACACTTCGGCAATGCCTTTCAAATTATCGATGATGTCCTTGATTATAGCGGCGATAGTGAGGTAATGGGCAAAAACCTAGGCGATGATCTTGCAGAAGGCAAGCCTACTCTGCCAACTATCAAAGCACTTGAGCTTTTAAAAGACCAAAACCATGAGGGCTATGAGCAGCTAAGAATTGCGGTACAAACGGGTAAAACACCGAATGCTGAGCAGCTGATTGAGTTGGTACGCAGCTCCGGCGCATTAGATTACTGTAAACAGCGTGCACTAGAGGAGACGAGATTGGCACAGCAAGCACTGGGCACACTGCCTGACAACCACTATCGTCAAGGTCTGTACCAGCTGACTGAGCTTGCTAGCGCACGATTGGTATAATGACATATGAATCGTCTGTGTTATTAGCTAATTGAGACGGCTCATTTTTTAGCAGCGTTTTTGAACAACCGAGCCATAAATATTCATTGATCAAAAGCAACAGTCTCTAAAAAGACACCTTCTTAAAACGGGTGTGTCAGCCAAATAGTTACCTTTCTTTAAGTTTCATAAATCCTGATGGCACTATAATTGTATCAGGATTTTTTAATGGTTAAATACTGATTGACCACGCTCATTAGAGGCTACTGACTGGTCTAAGTCGCTATATTTTAAAAGTCATAATTAGGGGTTGATAAATTCGTCAATTTGTTGACAAAGCAGATTTTTGGCGGTTTTAAAACCTCAATAATACTATGGCTTTACAATTATAACAAAAAATTACAATAAATTTGCATAGTGGGTTGTATGTCTTCTTATTAGCTGCTAGTTGGTGTAGCAGTTACTATGGCGGGATTTTATTTACTCAGCGAGCACAGTGCGGTCAGTTTTTGTCAGCTTTCCTATCGTGAATCACTTGACTGTGGGGTTACCCCAATAGTTTATAATAACTCTTTAAATTTACTAACCTACTTTGTGGTCTGCCTAAACTTCTAATATCACATTTACCAAATCGCGTCTCAATCAAACTCGCTACTGGCTGCCTTACTAGCGATTTTTATTAAATCCATTGACTCAAATGGTTGAGTATGCCGTACTGGCAGGAATGTGCAGAATAAGTAGACCCTCGATATTTCGTACATCAAAATTTATTGTTCAATTTTTTATACTGCCATTATTCTTTATACATATTGCCGAGGACATTGATGAAGCATTCTACTCTTGCGCTTGTAATAGCATCTGTGCTATCTGGAGCTGTACTGGTTGGCTGTGACAAAAACGAGGACGCCGCTGGTGAGCAAGCCGCTCAGCAGCAGATGCCGCCTGCGGTTGTCAACGTCCAAACCGTCACATTTGATACCGTCCCTCAAGTACAGACATTCTCCGGACGTACCGCCGCGTATCAAACCGCTGACGTCCGCCCACAGGTCAATGGTGTCATCGACGAAGTGCTGTTCCGTGAAGGCAGTAACGTCAAAAAAGGCCAGCCCCTTTATCGTATCAATACCGACAACTATGCGTCTTCTGTCGCCAGTGGGCAAGCCGCGGTGCAACAAGCACAAGCCAACTATCAGACAGCACAGGCCAACAACGCCAATGCCAAAGCTGAGCTAGCCAGCCGCCAAGCATCATTGGCGCAGGCGCAAAACGACTTACAACGTCTGCAAGGGCTGGTCGATATCGATGCCATCTCCAAGCAGCAATACGAACAAGCACAAACCGCGGTACGCACCGCACAAGCTGCTGTACAAAGCGCGGCGGCCGCTGTCGCACAGACCCAAGCGGGCATCGAGAGTGCCAAAGCAAGCATTCAAACGGCTAAGGCTGGGCTACAAGCCAGCACGCTAGACCTCAACCGTACCATCGTACGTGCGCCATTGACGGGTCGCACGGGCCGCTCAAGCGTGACGGCGGGTACCCTAGTGAGCGCAGCTCAGACCGATCCGTTGGTGACCATCTCTCGCTTAGACCCTATCTATGTCGATATCAGTCAGTCATCATCTGAGCTACTAAAGCTACGCCAACAAATCTCTGAAGGCAAGGCACAGCCAGGTATGAACTCTGTGGAGCTGGTATTAGAAGACGGCTCGGTCTATCCGGTACGCGGTAAGCTTGCGCTGTCTGAGGCCAAAGTCGATGAATCTACAGGCGCGGTCACCTTGCGCGCGATTTTCCCAAATAGCGACAATATCTTGTTGCCAGGCATGTACGTCACCGCTCGCCTCACGCAGAGCGTCATCACCAACGCCGCCTTAGTACCACAAAGTGCGGTCATGCGTACGCCTAAAGGCGACACGCAAGTGTACATCGCTGACAAAAACAACAAAATCCAAGTGCGTCCAGTCACCATCAATGGTACTTATGATGGACAATGGATCGTCACAGATGGCCTGCAAGCGGGTGATAAATTGGTCGTTATTGGTGGCTCGAAGGTCGAACCTGAGCAAGAAGTGGTGGTAAAACCACTAGAGAGCGCCAATCCAGCACCATCTGCAAAAGGTGCTGAGGCCAAAACACCGCAGCAAGCGGCAAAAACAATGGATAAGAAGCCAGCTGGTAATGACACCTCTGAAAACAACGCTACCAAAGAAAAATCAACAGAAGCCGCTGCTAATTAATTCCATTCAAAGATAGGAAGACTTAGGGATATACTATGTCACGTTTTTTTATTAATCGCCCTATTTTTGCATGGGTGCTGGCTATTTTGGTCATGCTCATCGGGGTGATATCGGTCATCAATCTACCGATCGAACAGTATCCACGTATTGCACCGCCGACGATTTCGGTGAGTGCCAGCTATCCTGGTGCCAACGCCCAGACCGTCGAAGACTCCGTTGTCCAGATCATTGAGCAGCGCATGAAGGGCCTTGATGGTCTGATGTATATGTCATCGTCGAGCTCCTCAAACGGTAGCGGCTCTGTGACGCTCACTTTTGAAAACGGCACAGACCCTGATACGGCACAGGTACAAGTACAAAACAAACTACAAGCGGCCATGAGCTCGCTACCTGAGTCGGTGCAGCGTCAAGGCGTCAACGTCAACAAATCCTCCAGTAGCTTTTTGATGGTGCAGGCATTTATTTCTGAAGATGGCAGTATGGATCGTGCTGATATTGCCGATTACATCAACTCAAACGTCGTCGATCAGCTTAGCCGCGTAGAAGGCGTGGGTGAAGTGCAAGTGTTTGGCTCCTCTTATGCCATGCGTATCTGGTTAGATCCTGCGCGATTGCGTAGCTACAACATGGTGCCTTCTGACGTGGTCAGCGCTGTACGCGCGCAGAACGCACAAGTCTCAGCCGGTCAGTTAGGGCAAGCACCTGCTGACACCGAACGACAAGTCATTAACGCCACCGTCACCGTACAGAGCTATCTACAAACTCCTGAAGAGTTTAAAGATATCTTGCTAAAAACAGACACCTCGGGCGCGCAAGTACGCCTCGGCGATGTCGCTGATGTCGAAATCGGTAGTGAAAACTATAGCATCATCTCCTTGTATAACGGTCAAGAAGCGGCAGGTCTAGGTATTTCATTGGCTGCAGGCGCAAACGCGTTAGAGACCCGTGAGGCGGTCGGCGCACGTATGGCGGAGCTTGAGAAAAACTTCCCAGCAGGCCTTATCTCTGTTGTCCCTTACGACACCACGCCGTTTGTGCGTTTGTCTATCGAGCAAGTGGTTCATACACTGATCGAAGCGATCGTGCTGGTATTTATCGTCATGTTTATTTTCTTGCAGAACTGGCGCGCCACCATCATTCCAACCCTTGCTGTCCCTGTCGTACTCTTAGGTACGTTTGCGGTGTTGTATGTCGCAGGGTTTAGTATCAACGTATTGACGATGTTTGCAATGGTACTCTCCATCGGTCTGCTGGTTGATGATGCGATCGTTGTTGTCGAAAACGTAGAGCGAATATTAGAAGAAAACCCTGATATTTCGGTCAAAGATGCAACCGTTCAGTCGATGGGCGAGATCAGTAAGATTGTTATTGGTATTGCGCTGATTTTGTCTGCCGTATTTGTACCGATGGCCTTCTTTGGCGGCTCGACAGGTGTTATCTATCGTCAGTTCTCTATCACCTTGATCACGAGCATGGCGCTGTCAGCCATGGTGGCATTGGTGTTCACCCCTGCCCTATGTGTGACCTTGCTAAAACGTGGTAAGAGCCATGAAAAAGGCAGTACTGAACAACAAAAAGGCTTCTTTGGCTGGTTCAACCGCAGCTTCTTTAAGCTAAGCCGCTCTTATGAAAACTTCGTCGGCAAAAGTATTCGTTTTAAGTGGTTGTACCTGATCGGTTATGCAGCCATTATCGGTATTATGGCAGTGGTGTTCTTGCGTATTCCAGGTTCGTTTTTGCCAGAAGAAGACCAAGGTATTATGTTTACCTTAGTCCAGCTTCCTGCTGGCTCCACGCTAGATGAAACACAAGACGTGCTCGATAAAGTCAGTAACTATTACGACACACAAGAAGGCGATAATATTGCCTCTGTCTTTACCGTTGCTGGTTTTAGTTTTGCCGGTCAAGGCCAAAACATGGGTCTGGCATTCGTTCGACTGTCAGATTGGGAAGAGCGCTCAGGCGATGAAAACACCGCGCAAGCCGTTGCTGGTCGTGCCATGGGTTATTTCGTCACACAGCTCAATGAAGCACAAGTATTTGCCATCGTGCCGCCAGCCATTACTGAGCTTGGTAATGCCAGTGGTTTTGATTTGATGCTACAAGACAGTGGTAACCTTGGACACGAAGGGTTGCTTGAAGCCCGTAATATGCTCTTAGGCATGGCAGCACAGAACGATAAAGTATCTGGCGTGCGTCCTAACGGACAAGAAGACTCACCGCAGCTCAAGGTCAATATCAACCAAGAGCAAGCAGCGGCTTATGGCCTATCGCTTGGCAGCATCAATAGTGTTATTTCTACGGCTTGGGGCTCGAGCTATATCAACGACTTCGTCGATCGTGGTCGTATCAAGCGTGTCTATGTTCAAGGTGAAGCCAGTAGCCGTACCAATCCTGATGACATCGGTAAGTGGTATGTACGTAATGATACGGGCGACATGATTTCATTTGATGCATTTTCTAGCAGTGAATGGCAATCAGGGTCACCACGTCTGACGCGTTATAACAGCTTACCTTCGATGAATATTCAGGGTAGCGCCGCTCCAGGCTTGAGTACTGGTGAAGCCATGTCAGCTATGGAGAACATGATCAGTCAGCTCCCTGAAGGTATCGGTTACGAATGGACTGGGCTATCACTTGAAGAACAAAAATCAGGCTCGCAAGCTCCTATGCTTTATGCGCTATCGATTCTAGTTGTCTTCTTATGTCTAGCTGCGCTTTATGAGAGCTGGTCTATCCCCTTCTCTGTCCTATTGGTTATTCCACTTGGGGTATTGGGTGCGGTGATATTTACGTGGTTACGCGGTTTTGCTAACGACATCTACTTGCAAGTGGGTCTACTCACCGTCGTTGGTTTGTCCGCCAAAAACGCCATCTTGATTATTGAATTTGCTAAAGAACACCAAGAAAAAGGCTATAGTCTCAAAGAGGCCGTTATGACCGCAGCACGTCAACGTCTGCGTCCAATTATCATGACCTCACTTGCCTTTGGGCTCGGTGTTGTGCCATTATTCCTTGCCACAGGACCAGGTTCGGGCAGTCAGAATGCTATTGGTACCAGTGTGGTCGGTGGTGTCTTAACCGCTACCTTCCTCGGCATCTTCTTTATTCCTATGTTCTTTATTTGGGTGCGCAGCATGTTCCCTTATAAGGACAATGAAGCTCACAATGGTAAAGGGGATGATGATAACCATCCAGGTGGTAACGGCGGCGGTGATAATCCGGCCCCATCTGCCCCTACAGAAGATAAGCAATCATTAACTCCTCCTGCGAGTTATCAGCCTGTAAGCCTTGGAGATAATACACAATGAGTTCTTTATTCTTAACCTCTAACTCAGCCGTAAGAGCGATAAGCTCTAAAGCTTTACTAGCTACTGGTAAATCATCGCGCCTACTTGGCCTGAGCTTTTTGGCTCTGAGTATGGCCGCTTGTAATACTATCCCTAAAGCAGATACAAGCCCCGTTCTCGCTGAGCCTAACCTGCCGATCGAGCAAGCTTATGGCGCTTTTGGTGATGAAACTGTCAGCACCTCTGAGCAGCCAAGTATCGCAGGACAGCGCTGGCAGGACTTTTATAGCGATGAGCGCCTAAAAGCTCTGATTGCGTTAGGACTAGAAAATAACAAAGACTTTGAAAGTGCGCGCCTTGCTATTGAAAAAGCACGCGCGCAATATCAAATCACTGACCTCAATGATTTGCCTGCGATCAACGCCAGTGGCGGCTACACGCGTCAAGCGCAAAATAGCGTCGACAAAAACCCCAATAGCAGCTATAACGTCAACCTAGGCTTGGCCAACTATGAGCTGGATTTTTGGGGTAAAATTGCCAGCTTAAAAGATCAAGCCTTGCAAAATTTCTTAGCGACGAGCGCCGCCAAAGACGCCACGCAAATCAGCCTGATTAGTAACATCGCCCAAAGCTATGCCAACCTAAGCTATAGCTTGGCGCAGCTAAAACTGGCAGAAGCCACTGCTGAAAGCCGTGAGCGCTCGCTGTTTATTGCCGACAAACGCTTTGAAGCTGGGGTCGATCCCAAACTGCCCTCATTACAAGCCAGCGCGTCTTTAGAAAATGCCAGACTGGCGGTACTACGCGCCCAGAGTAGTATTTTGACCTCGCGTAATGCCTTGCAGTATCTGATTGGCGCCCCGATTCCAAATGAGCTGATTCCAGCGCCTGCCGTCAGCAATATCACAAGCCAGCAGATCTTTAATGCCGGCTTGCCAAGTGAGCTGTTGCGTTATCGCCCTGACGTCCTACAAGCAGAGTACAGCCTCAAAGCGGCTGGTGCCAATATCGAAGTGGCACGCGCCTCTTACTTCCCCTCTATCAGCCTAGCCAGTAGTGTGGGCGTGAGTAGTGGTAGTTTGGATGACTTGTTTAAGAGCGGCTCGGTGGGCTGGTCGTTTGGCCCAAGTATTAGCGTGCCTATCTTTGATGCAGGTCGCCTAGATGCCAACTACGACGTGGCCAAAATCGAGCGCGAGCAGACCTTGGCAAACTACGAAAAATCTATCCAAACCGCCTTCCGTGAAGTGTCAGATGTATTGGCCACACGTGCGACGCTAGGACAGCAGCTCGAAGCACAGTATCGTCTACAAGACAACTTTGAGCAGACCTATCGGATAGCAGATGCACGCTTTAAGGCTGGTATCGCAAACTATCTAGACGTACTCGATGCCCAGCGCTCGCTGTTCTCAACTCAGCAAGGTATCTTGGATTTGGAGCTACAAAAAATCGTCAGCCAAATCGAGCTATACCAAGCGCTCGGTGGCGGTGCCAACCTTGATGTACCAACAGCCATTCCCGTACCGCATAAAAACTTGGTACAATTGGTCAACTTACCTGCTAGCACCAACAAAGCAAAAGCAGTAAACGCTATCGAGGCTGCCAGCTCAGCACGGGTAGCCTCGCCGCAAGAAGCAGGTGCAATCAAGCAAGCGCAGGCCAAAGAGACCGCGAGCTTTGAGCCAACCGCAGTGGTCGATGTCAATAACGATGGTACAACAGATGCTGCGGTCGGGGTGATCACCGAAAAGACCACCTTTGACACCAGTACAGAGACCGTCCCTGTGACCCAGATCGTTGAACCATAAGCAGTCTTAACGAGGGCAAGGCAACACAACGCCCCTCACCCCAACAGTCGATACGTACCATCAGCCCTACCGACTTGGTAGGGCTTTTTGCTTTTGACAGCGGCTATTGGGTATAGTAGTCAGACCATACTAGCCAGCCTCACATAGCCGTATCAGACGGCAACGCTTAAAACATGTAAACCCATCAAACAAAACAAATATAAGGAATGATTATGAGCTATACCTTTAACCGCCAATATCCTGCCACTCGCTTGCGCCGCTTGCGTTATAACGACAATGTACGCTCGATGATTCGTGAAGTGGAGCTACACCCCAAACACTTTATCGCACCTGTTTTTGTCTTAGAAGGTAAAAATCAGCGTGAGGCCATCTCTAGCATGCCAGGAGTCGAGCGTCTATCTATCGACCTGCTGATCGATTATGCCAAAGCGCTATTAAATGAGGGCGTCACAACCATCGATATTTTTCCCGTCATTGACAACGCCCTAAAAACCCCAGACGGCAAAGCAGCCTACGATAAAAATGGCCTGACAGCGCGCGCTGTAAAAGCCGTAAAAGACGCCGTACCAGAAATGGTGGTGATGACTGACGTGGCACTGGACCCGTATACCTCACATGGCCAAGATGGTCTGCTCGACGATAGTGGCTATGTCATCAACGATGCCACCATCGAGGTATTGGTCAAGCAAGCACTCGTCCATGCTAGAGCTGGCGCTGATATCATCTCACCAAGTGATATGATGGATGGCCGTATCAAAGCCATGCGTGATGCCTTTGAGGCCGAGGGCTTTGCCAATACCGCTATCATGGCCTACTCTGCTAAATACGCTTCTGCCTATTATGGTCCGTTCCGTGATGCAGTCGGTAGCACCGGCAACCTAAAAGGCGGTCATAAAAAACAATACCAAATGGACTTTGGTAACCGCGCTGAAGCTTTGCACGAAGTGGCAATGGATATAAATGAAGGCGCCGACATGGTGATGATCAAGCCCGGTCAGCCTTATCTGGATTTGATTCGCGAAGTCAAAAATACCTTTGGCGTGCCGACTTTTGCTTATCAGGTCTCTGGTGAATATGCCATGCACATGGCCGCGATTCAAAATGGCTGGCTGACTGATGCGGTGATCTTAGAATCGCTTATTGGCTTTCGCCGCGCGGGTGCCGACGGTATCTTGACCTATTTTGCCTTAGAGGCAGCGCGTCAGCTAAATAACGCTTAAAGATAAGTTTAATCAGTAGTTTATCTTTCAAAAACGCCCCAGCTCACATCGGTCAGCTGGAGCGTTTTTTGTTGTGGTATGTTTTATTAGTATCCGTTTACCTCTGTCGGTAAACTTCTTAAACACACTGACAATTTAATAAATGGTCACTTTAAAATAAACTTATACCTTATCACGCTGATGTGGTGAATGAAAATCAATCGCAGGCCCGACAGGGACGATACGTGTTGGATTGATATTGGCGTGGCTGGTGTAATAGTGCTGCTTGATGTGCTCCATATTTACTGTTTCAGCGATACCTGGCACTTGATACAACTCTCGTAGATAGCCCCATAGATTGGGGTAATCAACAATACGGCGTATGTTGCATTTAAAATGACCAAAATACACACTATCAAAACGCACAAGCGTGGTAAATAAGCGCCAATCTGCTTCTGTGATCGTCTGGCCGACCAAGTAGCGCTGCTGGGACAAGCGCGCCTCGAGCATGTCTAACGCCTCAAATAGCGCCGTCACTGCCTCTTCATAAGCAGCTTGCGTGGTAGCAAACCCTGCCTTATAGACGCCATTGTTTACCGCTGTATAGACCCTATCGTTGATCTCATCGATTTCGGCCAAATTCTCTGCTGGCAAAAAGTTACCAGCACGCGCGCCGACCTCATCAAAGGCGGTGTTAAACATACGGATGATCTCTGATGACTCATTGCTGACTATGGTGTTGGTTTTTTTATCCCACAAGATAGGCACCGTGACGCGCCCTGTATAATCAGGCTTTGCCGCAACGTATATCTCATAAGCATAATCGGCATCGTGTAGCGGATCAGCAATCACGCCCTCGCCTGCGGCAAACGTCCAGCCCTTATCACCCATAAACGGATGCACGACCGACAACGACACCATATCCTCCAAGCCCTTGAGCTTACGATAAATGGTGGTGCGATGCGCCCAAGGGCAAGCCAGCGATACATACAGATGATAACGGTTTGGCTCGGCTTTAAAACCGCCCGCCCCTGATGGGCCTGCGCTACCGTCTGCGGTCACCCAGTTTCTAAAGCCTGCGTCCTCACGCTGAAAGCGGCCCCCACTGGATTTTGTGTCATACCATTGATCTTGCCACTCTCCCTCGACTAATAACCCCATAATCTATCCCATTCTACGTTAATATCATCATAGCCTTGTCACCGTCATCATTGAGTCCTGACATCAAACAAAACAGTCTGTACAACGACCTCTGATCAAAACCATTGCTCTTTTATGACAACCACTGAGCCATTATGACAACCATAGTAACATCAATGCCGGTGATATCTCTATGCAGCTTTATTCTTAATGCTTATCACCCACAAAACACCAGCCAAACGCATCAGATAAATCGCTGGCAGTCGCCAAACTGTAGAGAAAAGGCCATAAAAAGCTTCAATATCGAAGGGATTATAAGTATTTTCATAATAATTCAATTTTTTTATAAAAAAGGCTTGCAAAGTCTTAAAAACTTGCTAAAATGCTCAACCTAAATAGGCGTATAGCTCAGTTGGTTAGAGCGCTACCTTGACATGGTAGAGGTCGCTAGTTCGAATCTAGTTACGCCTACCAGATTCGAAAACCCCAATCTTTTTGATTGGGGCTTTTTTTATGCCCGTAATATAAGGGCTGTGGCGAAAAATACTTGTCTACATCGACTCATAATTATGATTACACAAACAGATTTAAATCATTTAAAAAAGTGACGGTGACCAAAACGTGACCGACCCTCAAAAACCATTAAAATTAAAACCCTCTTCTAAGTGCTTTAAACGCATACATAAGCTTAGCTATTCATGGAATCATAAGCGCGTACACCGTGTTTATACCGCGTTAAACTTAAACCTACGCCGTAAGTCTAAAAGACGGCTACCAGCACGTAACCCCCAGCCGCTAAGTGTACCAAATACATTAGGTCATACTTGGTCTATGGATTTCATGAGTGACAGACTACACAACAATATTCGCTTTCGAACCTTTAATGTGATTGATGATTACAACCGTGAAATATTAGGAATTGATATTGGTACCAGTATGCCCTCACTCCGAGTAATTCGTTACCTTGATCAGTTGGCTGAGTAGCATGGTTACCCTAAGCAAATAAGGGTAGATAACGGCAGTGAGTTTACATCCAGCGTATTTACTGATTGGGCATCAGCTCATGGCATCTATATTGATTATATCGAGCCTGGCTGTCCTTATCAGAATGCTTATATTGAACGGTTTAATCGCAGTTATCGCAATGAGGTTTTAGACTGTTATCTTTTTAATAATTTAAACGAGGTTAGTAAGCTGACTGAAGACCGGATCAAGGTTTATAACACTGAAAGACCCCATGATTCACTTAATGATATGACACCTGCTAAATACAGGCAGGTGGCTTAATTATTCTACGATGATGTTGTGTTAAGAATGGGGTATTTACAAAAGCTGATGCCAATCTTCAATTGCCTTGTGTCCAGCTTCTAGTCCAACATCATAGCTATAACGGATTTTGGCTTTATTTTTGGATAATCGACTCGCCATGTTTTTTAAGTCGGGTGGACAAATCTCTAAAATTTTCTGTGATGATGGCGTCTGTAAAAATTGTACCGAGTCATTATAGCGTTGGGTTCGCGTCAACAAACTTTGGGCAAAACCATGTCGTTGCTTAGTATAATATTTAGCCAATAGCTGATCGCCTTTACTGCTTGCTTTAGCGTAGTTTTGCGGGCGAGTACGTATGACCATGAGCTTATCAATATTCTCTTGCCCAGCCGCCCACTGTACGGGCAAAGCATCTGCCACACCACCATCAAAATAAGGCTCACCAAACATCTCGACCGCTTGGCGGGTTAGCACTGGGATAGAGCTTGATGCCCTTAATCCATCCAAAATATTGTCTTTAGCCGCTTTGATGTAGGTTGCCTGTCCTGAAATAGCATGTGTTAACACCATGTAAAACTCAGCATGATTGGCAAATAATTGTGCCTGATCCAGTGGATATTCTTGCTCCACCACATCCCACATCCACTTTAGATCCAGTAAGTCACCGCCCCTAAGGAAACGACCGTAATGAATAAATTCAGATCGAAGGGAATGATCCAAGTAAATATGCAGGGTGCGGCCTTGTTGTGCGGCCAAATAGTTAGCAACGTTAGTTGAACCTGAAGAGACGCCCACACACAGATCAAAAGGATTGAATTGTTGTTGTAAAAAGGCATCTAAGACACCGCTGCTAAATGCGCCACGCATGCCGCCGCCTTCAACTACCAGTGCTTGTCGATGTTGTTTAAGCATTGAAAACCTCGAATGACGCTCGCAAAGTATACCTTCAAGTACACAAAACGAGGGGATAAAAAATATTTATAAATATAGTCGATACTAGGAAATTATATTTTTAAGCCGTTCTAAATCTATTTCTTGGATATAGACATTATAAGCAGTTACACAAAGTTTGGGAAAGGCTCTAATTTGTCGCCAATGTTCAACACGCCCTAATGATAAGCTGGTAAATAAGTTATTCTGAAAAATACGTGTAAAACGCATCTCTCTAAAACAAAGCTTGTAAAAGTTCTACTGACTGTTTTAGAATGGCATTGTTAAAAATCCTGTCTATTTTGTTAAGCCTTCTTTCTAAATTGCATCAACTTTAGGGTTTGGTCGAACAGGTCCACTTATCCATATATGTTACTTATACAGCATTCATAATGCTGAAAACACGATGACCCTATCATGTCTACTAAGCATCGAAAGCTTGTTTTACGATATTCATCACCAGTAACGATGTGGTTTGGCATGTTGGTCGCATGTTTCGCTTGGATCATGCACATCACGCTTTTTCTAACACCTTTATGGGACGATAACCCTCACTTAGGTCATGGCGTCTGTGCTGAGCTTGCACCAGTAGTATCGGTCATCAAACAGTATGAGCAAATACAGACTGATATTGCGCACACCAGTCATCACATACCCATTGATAGTGCCGCTCATCACTTACCACACCAAGCATCGACTGCGACCGTTAAGCCTATCATAACGGTTGACGCCGCATCTTCGCAGGCAGCCTTATATAACAAAGATAAGGTTGAACGCTCTGAATCTAACCCTAATGCCGTCAAATACCATGGCTGCGACCTTTGCACTGCCATGTCTGCGGCACTATTACCAGTCGCTTTTACACATACTGACTCGGCTTTGATTGAACTGTCTACTGTCTCAGTCGCATTTTTATATCGTTCACATAGTTATTATTCGGTTAGTTTTCTAAGACCCCTCGCACGCGCTCCTCCACTAGTCACATCCATATAATCATTCACATTTATAGGCTAATATTTTTAGAGCATTAATAACGATACTCCCCATCAACGCACCTGCTTGGCATGTTGATTGAGGTGCTTGTATACGCTTGCTTAAAAAACCATGCTCAAAATGCTATCTCTTTATATCGAGAAACATTCAGTAAATGCTTACTCTAAGCCCATAAGTGGCTTGTCTGACATTCTATCTCGGTAAAAACTGAATAATCGATTTCATAAAATATTTTTGCAAATCTCTAGGAACATAAGATGTCATCTTCATCAATGAACGTTGTACCTATTTTAAAACTAAGTGTTTTAGCTTTATCTTTGTTGCATATCAGTAGCACTTATGCAGATTCTACCACCGTAAAAGCGTACATGCAGACTACGGATGATGAGCCACACATCCGATTGCCAGAAATCGTCGTTTATGCGAAGCCATCTAGTACCGATGCCCTTGGAACAGCAGCCAGCATTAATCAAACATTTATTAGCAGCAAACAAGTGGCAAGCAGTGATACAGCCACTATACTGACAAAAATACCCGGTCTGAATGTACAAAGTGCTGGTGGTATCTCAAACCTACCTGTGATGAGAGGCTTGGCGGACAATCGTCTACGTGTTTTAGTAGATGGTGTTGACTCAATCGCCTCTTGTCCAAATAGTATGAACTCACCCCTTTCTTATATCTCACCAAGCTCTGTAGATGAAACCACCGTCTATGCAGGTGTGACGCCTGTGAGTGTCGGTGGTAATAGTATTGGTGGCACTATCGTTGTCGAAACAGCAGAGCCTGTCTTTTCAACGGATAGCGACATACTAACTTTAGGTGAAATTGGCACATTTTATCGTAGCAATGGTGATGCTTATGGTGCCAACTTTTCGACCACAGCGGCAAACGATCAACTTAGCCTCACCTATAAAGGCAGCTTCGCACAGGCAGATAACTATAAAGCTGGTGGTAGTTTTAAATCTTATACCCAAACAGGGAACCCTAATAAAACATTAGCAAAAGACGAAGTTGGTTCAACCGCTTATGAGAGCAAAAATCAATCATTAGACATTGCTTATAAGAATGGTAATCATCTGCTACAAGGTACTTATCTGTGGCAAAACGTACCAAAAGAACTATATCCAAACCAGCGGATGGACATGCTCGACAATCAGCTTGACCGTATTAATCTACGCTATCAAGGAGCGTTAAACTGGGGACAGTTAGAAGCACAGGCCTATCATGAAGATGTCGATCATTATATGAATTTTGGAGAAGACAAACAGTTCTTGTACGGTGCCGCCAAAGGTATGCCTATGAGTACCAACAGCAAGACGATTGGAACCAATTTAAAAGCGATTGTCGACTTAGCTGAGCAAGGCACACTTAATATAGGGGCTGAATATCAAGACTATACGCTTGATGACACGTGGGCAGCATCTGGCAACGGTATGATGTCGCCAAACAAATTTCAAAATATCAACAATGGTCAACGTCAGCGTATCAGCATCTATGGCGAATGGGAAAAAGACATCTCTCCTGAATGGACAACTCAGCTTGGTACCCGCTACGAAAACGTACGTACCAGTGCTGATGAAGTACATGGCTATCAAGTCGGTGGTCAAAACAATATGACCAATCAGTTGCGAGATAGCGCTAACTTTAATGCCAGCGACCGTAGTACCACTGACCACAACATCGACGTAACCGCGATCGCCCGCTACAACATTGATGCACAAAAAACCTTAGAACTGGGGCTGTCGCATAAAGAACGCACACCCAGCCTCTATGAACGCTATACGTGGTCGACATGGCCCATGGCGGCTGTCATGAATAATACTGTTGGAGATGGCAATGGCTATTTTGGTGATCCCAATCTGAGTTCTGAAAAATCAAATACCCTATCAGCTACCTTAGACTGGCGCGCTGATGATGACAGCTGGGGTATTAAAGCTACACCTTATTATTCATATATTGATGACTATGTTGATGCCGTACAGTGGAATCGTATGACCAATACAGCGGCGGGTACTCAAACAACTAATCAATATAATGTACTGCGCTATACCAACCAAGATGCTGAGATATATGGCATAGATATCTCAGCCAATCAGGAGTTGGCAGCAAATGCTTGGGGGTACTGGGATATAGTAGGCTCTTTAAGCTATACCAAAGGGGAAAATAAAGACAGCGGCTCAGACTTATATAACATCATGCCATTTAATGGCAGTGTCGCCCTGAATCGGGAAAATAACGGTTGGACAAACCAAATCGAAGTGGTGGGTGTCGCGGCTAAAAAGGATGTATCCACCCCTCGCAACGAAATTAAAACCGCGGGTTATGGTCTCTTAAACCTCAGTACGGGCTATCAGTTTAAAGAGGTCGCAATTGAGGCTGGTATCGATAACGTATTTGATAAAAACTATGCATTACCTCTAGGGGGCGCATACATGGGTCAGGGTAGAACCATGTCTATGAATAAGGAGATAGATGGCAGCTCTAACTGGGGCACATCTGTCCCTGGCGCGGGTCGCTCGTTCTATATAGGTGTCAACTATAAGTTTTAGTTGTCATTAAGATAGATTTCTAACTTTTTTATACCATTTCCAAAAATGAGAGTAACAAAGAAAACTTGTGTGATATGACCAATAACAGGTTTAATAAGTCACACAAGGCTAATCGTATTTTTGGATTTGGTATTATTTTATGGAACCATCTTTAAGACTATAGTATTGTTCACTGCGACAGTTTATATAAGATTTTGGGGCTGTCCTAGATAAGTAAAGTTATTTAGGATAGCACTACAGAGCGACTTATACTCACCTTTTACGACGCCCGCCAATACACTTTCATAACCATATCTTGGCGAGATAAATCAAACTTAGTCTTTAATTGGCGCCTTAATACTTTGGCATCAGCTGCGCTAAGCGCGCCCCAAACCTTCTCTATAAGAATAGAGCCGTCTTCTAAACGTGTATCTATAGCTGAGACAATAGCATCAGGAAGATCAATAGAAGGTGTATTCAAAATATGTACTATATTGTCTTGTTTAAAATTATCAATCTGTGCCAATGTCTGACTTAATTCGATATCTTGTAGATAAGCCGTATCTGCATCATCATTAGTGACGACAATGACGATTGGCGCTATCGTATTTTGCCAATTTTCTATTAAATTAGCGACTGTTGGTATAGACGTTTCGTCACAAATAAGCAGACACTGACCCTCATTTAAATGTACAATTTTTTCTGGATAATCGCGTACACTTTTAAGTTGTGTTCCTGCTTGAACCGCTCTCGCCCAATTACCACCAGGGGTATCACCATGAATAAAAGCATCCACCCAGCCTTGTACTTGCTGAGTTTCTGCGTCTTGCCATGCTTTTCGCAAGGTATAATAGCGCTGTAATTTCTCCGGAGCGTTATCAGGGGCAGATTCACTACTGGTTAATATGCCACTATTCATTTCAAAAAGATAAGCATATCCTGCATGATTCAGTGGCGAATCAGCAGGCGCAGTTACGACCAATCGATACATATTTGGACTGGCGTAATAACTATCAATCACAGTGAAATAACGCACTTGCTGTTTTATCGCAAGCTTGCCAAGTTTCTTTGAAGCCACCTGCAAGAGGTTGATATATTGCGACTTCAAAGTAACCGTTTCATCAATCACATTTTCAAATTCAATAAAGAATTGCTTGACCACATCAGGCAACGATTCAGCTTTATGACTTGGTAGACTTTCTGAGTTTTGAGCTGCTGCTTCGAGCAATAATCCATCGCTATAAACCTCTGCTACCACAACCGCTACATCATTACTGAGCTTAGTGTCAGCAAATGCCTCCACAAACATAGCCAGCTCATCTTGGTGTTCATCATTGACATGGTTCATGAACTTTATTTTAGCCGCCACGGGTAATGGCACTTTGTCTGTATAATGTTGATCAAAAACTTGGGACATAATGCACCCTTTATAAAAAATTAGTTTTATAAAAAAGACAAGGCGCTTGATCCACTCAATGCGCCTCATTTATTAGGCTTGTAACCTAACAAGCCATGACTATTTCTAAAATTTAGCAGTCGCTGGTACTGACATAAAAAGTAACGATAAAACAGAATAGCATAGCGGAGATAGTCGGAAATGCGAGGATTGATTGGAGGCATTATTAATCAAGTGAGAATTACTTAAAGCCATAGTAGATAACCCATTGGGTTTGTTGGTGGTTTTAAAAACAGATCACGATTAAACGGAAACGACTCTGGCTTCATCTAGTGAAGTCAGAGCCTGTTCTTACCAGTTAGAACTCAACAACTAAAACCCTCTAGCATTATCACTAGTCACGGTATAAAAGATATTAAAAGCACTATTAGCACCAGTCTTGACCACTTTGCCATCTATCAAGGCACTGGCCTCAAAATCAATGCCGCCACCTGCGCTTTCACCACTGGCAATATTGGGTAGCGTCAGTGAGCGCAAAACCACTTTTTTATCAGTCACTGCGGTGTCTCGTTTGGTCAGCTTCGTACCGCGCGGTTTGACGACCTCCCCTTTGATCACTGCTTTAGACAAATCATCATAAATAATGTCAAAGTCTAATAACTGCGCCTGCTTAAGCTGAGCTTGTCCATTAACGACAGGGATACCGATGAGCGACTTACTGCCGCGGTGAATCATGCGATTATCGATAACTTTACCATTATCTAGCGCTCGTGCTTCTGCAGCAATTGAGCTGGTACGATTCATCAGCATGACTTTATAACCTGGTACAGCCGCTTTACCCTTTCCATCAAAAATATCAGCGACCAATTCTGGTGCATTTTTCGCTTCATTAATGACTACTCGAGCAGCGCTTTCAGAAACAGGATAGTCTTTGCCGTCAATCGTCAAATAACGATTATCAGCATAGCTGCTTTGCGTTTTCATCAGACCCGTGGTGACAGCATTAGAAGGCGTTGCGCTCGATGATGACATCGTATTTTGACAGCCTGCGACTCCCAAAGATAATAGGGCAATAGATAAAATACAAACTTTAGATAATGGGTTTTTGCTGAAACATGAGTGAGTTGAGCGTGACATAATTTAATCTCATAAGAAGGATTTTTGTGAAATACAGAACCATTAGAAAGCATTATTATTGATAATGATTATCATATGCATTATTATTACGATATTGTAACTGATTGTCAATAATTATCAGTGATATAAATTGCATTTTTAATTCTCTTACAGCTTCAATATAAGCAACGCTATGTCTAAGACTTTGTTCAATAAACTAAATATAATAAAGGATAAGTATGTCAAGATCTCGGGGAATCCTTGCAATGATAACGATAACCATGGCAGGAGTAGTGATGTCACCAAGCTATGCTAAACCTGATTTGACCAAGACTGTAGATATGAGCTTATTGCATGCCAAAGATATCGGGTATCGTTTCGTATATCATACCTTCAATGCACCTGCACCAGAACTATTCTCCTCTAGCTTAACCGATTCACAATTGAAAACGCTGCAAACCTATGCAAAACCTCGTCATTATCAAGTGTGGTTAGCTATTCCTGAGCAGACAACCTATCATCTACTCTCTAACAATTCTGTAAAAACTCCTCGTAAAGTGCTTTATATGCTTGATGGTAATGCGGCTATTGATGATTTAGATAAGGATACGCTGCGCTTATTATCCCAGTCTACACCACAAAAATCAGCGCCTACTTTGGTCTTTATAGGTTACCAAACACCTTATCGCTTCGATGTTGATGCCCGCGCCTACGACTATACCCCACCATTATTAGCCAACACTGTAGATAACGGTGCTTTTCAAGAAGAAGGTAGAGAGCGATTAAACGGCGGTGCAGCACACTTTTATGAGTTGATTGAAAAAGAAATTAAACCTTGGGTATATGAACAGTTGGGCGAGAAACCGAAGCAAGAAGCCATTTGGGGACACTCTTACGGTGGTTTGTTTGTGTTATATAATTTGTTCAAGCATCCTGAAGCTTATCAGCAGTATTTCAGTGCAGATCCATCACTTTGGTGGCAAAATGGAGAGATGATTAACTATTGGCAGGCATATCAAAATCTTCCTAAAGCGCAACTTGCAGATATAACTAATAATAAACACAAACAAATACGACTCACTTTTAGTCACTCTCCAGAGCAGACCACTATGCCAGTAGTAGCGCCTACTGTGCTGAATAAAAAAGAGTTCGCTAAAGAAGTTTGTGATCACTTTGACAAGCATTGTCGTTATCAGTTTTATGATCAATCACATGGTGAGGTATTTACAACCTCTCTATTAGAGAGCTTAAAGAACTTCTAAGATTAAGCCTATTCAAGATAACTTTAGCACTCTGACCTTATCTACTGGATAAGAAAAACCTCGCTAGGTTACCCGAGCAAGGCGGGAGAGAAACTTTTTACAAGATTATGAGACAATTGATCACCCAAATAAAAAGGTCTGAACCATTAGTTCAGACCTTTTTTATTCTTAAAGAAAATACTGTATCTAAGAATTAAAAATCAACACTCACATCAAACACATAAGTACGGCCAGGCTCATTAAAAGTACGTGCACCAGCATTCGTAGCGGTACCCTCACGATAAATACCCGTATCAAATAAGTTTTTGACACCAGCACCAACCGTAATCGCGTTTGTCAAATTATAGCGAGTGCTCACGTTAGCAATGGCATACGGCTCGCGATCAAGCAACGGGTCATCACTATCATCTCCCGTCGTCGCTGAAATCGTTGGGGCTTCAATCGTGCCATAGTAGCTCACATCAAAACCTGCATTCCACTGAGGCGTGATATCCCAATCGACACCCGTGTTTACAGTGAACTTAGGAATGAGCGATAATGGCTCGCCATTGTCTTTACGCTCTGAGCGGATGTTACCAGTGATATTAGAAGACCATCTTACATTGTCAGTGACTGGTACTTGTACAAAGCCTTCTAAACCTTCGACAATTGCTTCACCTTGATTGTCCCATTGAAAGATAGAACGATCTGTCGCTGTATCTACCGCCACACGATCCGTACCAGCACCAATGCGGTTATCATAGGCATTGTGATAATAAGTCAAACCAGCATTCAATCCAGTACCATCATCATAAGTAAAGGTCAGCTCTTTGTTCCAAGAGGTTTCATTTTCTAGATCAGGATTACCTAAGACATGACACCCTCCACTTCTGTTTTCATCTTTCACGTATTGTGGACAGCCATAACCACGAGTGTAGTAAATGTAGTTTGGGTCAAGCTGGTATAGCGATGGCGCTTTAAATGCACGACTGACACCCGCCTTCACTGACCAATCAGGGCTAAAATGCCAAGTGGTATTGATACTAGGCGACCAGTTACTGCCAGCTTCACTATGATAGTCAAAACGTAAGCCTGGCGTGACATACCAATCAGGCGTGATCTCATAGTTATCTTCTAAATAAGCACCGACGAGGTAGGCATCTGAGGTCGGATCGCGCTTGTCAGGATCGGTCTCTACATCACCAAACTCAAAACCATCCTCAAATGTCATATCAGATACCACAGGGTTATCCAGCTTTTCACCGCGGAACTCTGCACCAGCCGTCAAGGTATGACGATCAAAGTAGATATCCCACTCTGATTTGGCATTTAACGTATCGTAGGTTGCCTCTACCCATTCAAAATCCTCGCCGTCGTCAGGTATGACAATCTGACCTTCGCCACCACCCGCACTACCTTCACCCAAGCGCTCATTAATTGTCCGAGTGTACTCGACGAAACTGTTACTACTAGCGTCATCGTACTCACCGCGATGGGTGATCGCCGCGCCGTAGCGCTGCATCTTATTGGTGGTCTCACCTTCTAACTCATCTAACAAGTTTTCGTTCACTGATTGGAATAATGAGTCACCTGCCCAGCGGTTTTCTTGACGACTATAATTGACCTCAACACCGACCGTATTCATCGCATCCATCGCGTATTCGAACAACTGACGCGCATCGATGTTTTCAACGCCTTCACGACCCGCCGCAATAGACGGTGCAGGGCCACCACGCCCATCAACAATCAGCGCATCGTCAGCATTGATATACGGGTCATCGCCTTCACTATCGTGGTAACCAATGGTAGTACGTGAGGACAGCTTATCAGTCAATGCACCAGACATATTGATGTTAGTACGCCAGTTGCTGCCTTCTAGGTCACTCTCTGGCGTCTCATAGTGCCCACTGATAGAAAACTCTGACTCAGTCGGGCGCTTGGTGATGATATTGACTACCCCGCCCATACTACCAGAGCCATAACGAGCGGCTGCTGGGCCACGCAATACTTCGATGCGCTCAATAGCACTTGGTGGTACCCACTGCGAGTCACCACGTGTGTCTTGCTCACCACCACGGCTCGGTCGCGAGGAATTACGAGAGGTGACAGGACGACCATCGATTAAGATAAGCGTGTTGTTCGGACCCATTCCGCGCAGGTCGATTTGACGCTGATTACCGCGCTGTCCAGAAGTTGAGGAACCAGATAAATTGACGCCAGGCATTTTGCGCACGATCTCTGCAATGTCATTGGAAACAGAGGCTTTCTCGATGGCCTCTTCGCTAATGACAGACAACCCCGCCGCTTGCTCGAGCTCCTCTCGTGCCGCCTTGACGACGATAGTATCCAGCTCAACAGAAGGCATCGCTTGCTGTTCTGCCGCTTCTTGCGCTTCTATTTGTTGTACAGTAAGACCCTCGCTCTCAGCTGCAAATGCGGTAGTAGTGAGAATAGAGGCAATCGCCATGCCAAGCAGCGCTTTACCCGTCACTACGTGTAATGGCTTTGATAGATGAAGGACATGCTCAGAAGCAAAAGAGGGTGATGATGTTGGCATAAATGACAATCCTAAAGTATTTAGTATTTACCAATACCTGTTATGTTTTCTGATAGCGCTGGTCAGCAACAACCTAGTGAGTAAGTGGCAGCAAAGCACGGATATAGTTGTGTTTGATCGTTATAACATCAGAATAAAGGCGGTATTGATATCCATAGCATCTTGAGGACAGAGAGCGACTCGATGCTTAGTAATAAAGAGTACACACTCTAGCAACATTCAATAAATAAAGCAAATAATAATGATAACTATTATCGTTAGTATTTGCTTTATTTTCTGGTGTCATAAAGTTATAAATCTAATGATCACACTCATGGTCAGGTGATGTGGCCAAAAACTTTCAAATGCATGACCTGCGAAGCTAATGGTCTGATAGTAGCAGTCATTTTCAGCGAGACGCTAAAAAAGCGATATCGTCATTACTACATAAAAGAGATATACTGTATATATTCGCTAAACTGACTTAAATTTTCTTGCGTGCTGTGCCTGCGCCGACAGGTGCTGCGTAAAACTTATCTCAGTCTCGCTGTAGCCTGTTTATATTGACCTGACTATATATAAAAACAGCCAATGTATAATAGATATATAATGATAGCCTCTACAGTATGGGTAAAAAAACATGAATATCGAAAGTGATAACGTCAACCAAGTAGAGATTATTTATGAAGATGAGTTTTTGGTGGCGATTAATAAAGAGGCGGGGCTATTGGTGCATCGCAGCTGGCTGGATAAAGGCGAGACGCGCTTTGCCCTGCAGCTGACCCGTGATGCCGTAGGCTGTCATGTGTTTCCCGTACATCGTCTGGATCGGCCGACGTCAGGGGTATTATTGTTTGCCAAAAGTGCGGACGTGGCGCGCACGTTGACCGAGGCCTTTACTACGCGCCAGGTAACCAAACAGTATTTGGCGGTGGTGCGCGGCTTTATGCCAGAGCAAGGCTTTGTTGATCATGCGCTAAGCTTTCAGCCAGACGCCATCGCCGATAAGTTTGCCAATGTGGACAAACCTGCTCAAGAAGCGGTGACCCATTGGCAACGCTTAGCACAGATCGAGCTGCCATTTGCCGTATCAAAAAAGCACAACACCAGCCGCTACAGCCTCATGCGCTTGATGCCCGTTACTGGTCGCAAGCATCAGTTGCGCCGGCATATGAAGCATTTGTTTCACCCCATCGTGGGTGATACCAGTCACGGCGATGGACGGCACAATCGATTTTTTCGTGCTCAGTATGATTGCACGCGCATGCTACTGCATGCTCACAGTTTGGCGCTCAGCCATCCTGTCACCGGTGAGCCACTGCTACTAAAAGCAAGACTGGACGAGCAGTGGCGGCACATCATAGAAGCCTTTGCTTGGACAGCGAGTATTACAGACTAGGCGCAGTTATCCATCGCTGCTATTTACCGATGCGCCAGCTTTTTATTTTGGTAAAAAAACCTTTTATTCTCTCAGAAAAGCCAAACGCCTCGGACGCAGGCACTGCCTCAACCTGATGGCGCGCTGCCAGTATCGGCTGCTGGAGTAGTCGCTCATGATGATCAAAAGCGCGATCCAAACTGATACTCATCATAGAAAAATTGGTCGGTCGTGGTAAGCAGCGATACACTTGACCCTTATTGATTAAATCAATCACCATATGAGCATCTTTAAATTCAGTCAGCATCAACACCATCAAGTCTGGCTGGATGTTTTTTAGGGCATAAACCACAGGCGTGATGTTTTCTTCGTTGAGCATGGCGTCAGCAATGGTGACCCCAAAGCGCTTTTTTTGTAATAAGCTTGCTGCCTGCTCCAGCGTGTTTGCCCAGCTCACTGTATAGGCGCCCTTAAAATGACTTTTTATTTGCTGATAGACATGCTCGTCATCGTCTAATACCAGTAGATGGCGCTTGCCAGCTGTATTACTGTATGCAGAGTGAGACAGTGCGGTGTCCCCAAAAACACTCGGGGCTATGTCTTGTGTTTGTTGAGCAATCTCTGTCGCTTTGTTGATGACGTCTTTTAGCTCGTCATTTTGCCAAGGTTTGGTGATATAACGATAAATCTCGCCTTCATTGACCGAATCAATCACCGCATTGAGATCCGCATAGCCTGTTAGCAAGATACGAATGGTATTGGGTGACGCTTCTTTAATATCACGCAAGACTTCCGTCCCTTGCTTATCAGGCATACGCTGATCACTGATGACCACTTGGACATCGTGCTCGCTGACATATTCCATAAGCTCAGTGGCATCGGTGGTGGTAAATACATCGTGTGACTGGCGAAAGTGCATCTTTAAACTGCGTAAGATGCGCGGCTCATCATCGATAAAGGCAATCTTTGGTTTTTGCATGTCATTCTCTTTATGGTTTTAAGTCTATTCATTTTCAAATAAAGCCCGAGCTGATTTACTCTTATGGGCAGTCGACTGCACAGGCAGCAGCAGCGTAAACGTCGTGCCCTCCCCAACGACTGAACTGACCTCCATACGTCCATGATGCTGCTCCATGATTTGCGCGCTAATAGCCAGCCCTAGACCTGTGCCCTCACCGGCTTTTTTGGTAGTAAAAAATGGCTCAAAAATCTGTACCAGCTTGCTCTCCTCGATGCCCACGCCATTGTCTTTGACACTCACGGCTAAGTACTGCTGGGTGTCATTGACAGATGACGTAATATGCAATGTGCCTTTACGATCGGCTGGTATGGCTTGAGCGGCATTATTAAATAGGTTTAATAACACTTGGTTGATTTGTGAAGGATTGCATTGAATCAACGGCAGCTCGGCAAGCTCTGTGCTGACGTCTAGGTTTTTTAGATTGTTTCGCGCCATGACAAGGGAGGTGGTGATACAGTCATTGATATCGACTTCTTTGACTTTAGATTCATCAATTCGAGAAAAATCACGCAAGCTGACGACCAACTCTGCAATCTGATCGACGCCGTACAGCCCGTCTTTAATCAAATCGGCCAAATCCTCACTGACCTCATCTTCTTTGATTGCCTCGCAGCATTGTAAGGTTTGCGCTATCAGTTGCTCGGTTTTTTCTGGCGGGGTATTTGGCGCTTTTAAGGCCTGCAATAACTGCTCGGTATGCTGTATCAGCTCATCAAAACGCCCAAGATTATCACCCACCAATTCCATATTGCTGCGCACATAGCCAAGCGGGGTATTGACCTCGTGTGCCACGCCTGCCACCATCTGGCCGAGCGTGGCCATTTTTTCGGAGCGTACCAGCTGCACTTGTGAGGCTTTTAGCTCATTCATGGCTTGCTGTAGGTCTTGGGTTCGAGCTGCGACTTGCTTTTCTAGATGGACATTGATTTCAGCCAGTGCGCCTTCGTTTTCGACGATACGGTCGATCAGGTGATTGGTTTGTTCACTGATGACATGGATTTCACTGACCGCTGAGGCTGGCAGTTTGTGCGCGCTTAACTGCTGATATTGCTTTTGTTCAATCAGCGTACCCATGTCAGCCACAGCATCCGCCATCCGCTTGAGCGGCCGCGTGAAGTAGCGACGAAACACCCATGCGGTCAATAACAAGATCGGTATAAAACCCAACAACATGGCCTGAATCAGCTTGTCAGACAACGCATTTGCCACGCTCATCATATCGTTATCAGGCTTGACGACGACCATCTTCCAATAGGTAAACGGCATACGAAAGACAAAAGCGGTCGCCGGCTGCTGCAATATAAAATCATCGGGCACAGCGATGGTCTCAACCAAATGGCTGTCTGCAAGCGCAAACGTCTGATCGATATTTAATAGCAGTAAAGCAGAGAGCAGTTTGGACTCTTGCTCGCTAATCTTGTCTAGATTGGTGGTGCTCAAGATACTACGAGCAGCGAGTGTAAAGCGGCCTTCATCTTTTGCCAGTGCTTCATCGATTAGCTGATGATTGATACGCTCTAAGCTGTCCGCAATCGGTGCAAAACCAGGACTTTGGGCGGCCAGCTGCCGTGCCGTGACTACCTCACCTTGCGGATTATTCTCAGTCGTTTGTGTGACCTTCGATTGCTCTGGAAAGGCCAAAAACCGATTGTCCAAATCGACCAAAAACACATAACCACCGAGCTTGTCTTGCCACCTTTTCATGGCAGCACCGAGGTTATCCAGCAACAAATTAAAGCTCACTACCCCATCAAACGCCTGATTGCGACTGTCATACAGCGCCTTGGCGCAGGTCATTACCCGCTGATTGCTCACAGGATCGACATAGGCTCGGCTCCAGACGCAGTGGTCGTGCCGCGCATACATCGCAGGGATGTACCACCAGTCCCGATAATACGGAGTTGGCGTTTGACGGACTTGATTATAACGCGTCAATGGCTGCATCACGCCTGACGTGTCTCGCGTCCAGACAAACGACTGGCGCTCGCGGCCTTGTACATACATATTGGGGTCAAACCACACACCGCCGCCCACGATACGCGCATCCGTCTGCTGCATGAGGTTGCCAAAGGTTTGTTTATAAATGTCATCTTGTTTTGGCAAGCCGCCTGCCATCGTGCTGGTGGCTTTGGCCAGTCCATCGACATGATTGATACTGGCCATGATGCTATTGATGGCTTCGTTGCCGGTTTCTACGACTATCTCTGACGTCATCGCTAGAATGCGCGGTTTGGCTTGGGTTTGTATGACCCAGTACACCAATAAAATAATCAACAAAAAAGCCAGTGCCAAAATAACCAAGATACGAGTGGAAATACTGCCAGACCGACCAACAACCTTCATAAACATCCCTAATGGCTATGCGTTGACTGCTATCGACATATCAATAAATAACTAAAGATATGAGTGTGAGGCAACCACGATTTATCGTGAGCACAAGGATACGGTGCCGTTATGACAATATGATGACAAAACTGGTGTTTACTATTCTTCAGACCATACACATAAAAAAGCCCTCAGCAGTGACGCTAAGAGCTTTTTTAGAAAACGATAATAAACTTTAATTCACTAGCATTTTAAATGATAGCAAGTTAGATAATAGTACTTTAAACGATTTGTTGTATGACTCGCACTATGTGAGCGCTGGTGGCACCGAGTACGTTCCAACGACATGAGCCACCATATCACTTGAGCCTTCTGAGTACAGCGACACCTCACCCACTATCAGGGTTCGCCCCACTTTCATCAGGGTACACTCCGCTATGATGCGAGCCTCAGACGAGGGTTTTCGCAAAAAATTAATCGTCAAACTGGTGGTCACGGTCAAAGGTACGATGCCGATCCTACCGAGGATGGCCACATAAATTGCCACATCCGCGATGCTCATCAATACAGGCCCTGATACTGTCCCACCTGGGCGTAGCTCATCTACGCCAATATTATGTGATAGCACTGCCCCTTTATCATCTACCGACTCGACCACGCATTTGGTCTGCGGAAACTCTGCTGCCATAAAGGCGACGATCTGTTCTTTAGTTGCCGACATATACACTCCTTGTTCAGCGGCTCTTATTCCTTTATAAGTATAAGTTGCTTTTTTACTTATTGCTGTTTTATTCACTGTCTTTTGCTGCTCGCGCCGTCACTCTTACCCCGCCCCACGTCACCAAAACCACACCTACCGCAATCAGTGAAGCGCCTAAAAACAACCCATCAGGCGGCGTCTCTTTTTGCAAAAAAATAGCGATTGGCACGCCGACGACCGCGCCCACCGCGCCCAATAAGCTAAGCAGCACTGGGCCACCCGTCTTTTGTAATAAAAACAATAGCAAAAACTGCCCAGCAAATAGCCACGCTTGTAAGACAATCACAGCAATCGGCAGCCATCCTGTGTGCGGTAACGCCACTGAAAAGCCCGGCAACGCTGCACACAATAATAACAGCAGTGCCGCCGCCAACAGCATCCCTGGTGCTAGCGCATTGGGAGAGGCACCCGTAGGCCAGCGCAACGTGCGGTAAATATTACCAGCTGCCAGCAGCACTGGGCCACACAGCGCGATAAACACCCAAAACATACTGGTGTCTGGCGCAGAGAATTTGTGTGCCGCCAGCACCCCCGCCCCCAGTAGCGCAGCCCCCACGCCAAACGCACGACTGATATCAAAGCGCTCCATGCGTAAAGTGAGCGCGGCCAAATAAGTGAGCAGCGGCGGCAACGACACAATCAGCGCCACAAACCCTGCGCCGACATGAGGAATGGCCGAAAATAGCAACAAATTAGACCCCGCCACACTGACCAAAGCGGCGATAACATAATACTCAAAGCTGCGTTTACTCAAGGGTGGCAACTCGTGCCTAAGCACAGCCACCACCAACAGTATGAGGGCGGCGCCTGCTATCGACCAAAACAAAAACGCCAATGGTGTTAGCCCCACCACTCCTGCATATTTTGCCACATTGGTCGAGACACCGATCAGTGCTCCACCCGCCAACAGACACAGTACGGGGACAAGCCATGTTGCTTTACCCGCACGTATGGGCGGCGTCATGCGTGTACTCATCGGCTATCCTATCGGATCGTATTTTATCGTTAATCGTCATACTCATACGGTTTCATTCCGATGATGATTGGCCCCACCAGCGTAAGGGCCGCGGTAAAACCCTTGCCAATATGAGAAAACATCCATGTTTCACCTATTAATAATGCTTTAGAACGACTACCATAGCACATATCTTTGTGACTCCATCAGGTAATCCACCAAGCAGCTGTCATGCGTAGTCATCAAAAGCAAAAAAGAGTAAGACACCATGCCTTGCTCTTAAAGTAGGTTATATATATTACCTTTTATGAATATTTTTATAGCCAAGATCTAAACTCACGCCAGTGCAGCCATAAACGCGTGTCTAATTCGAGCTGATGATACTCTGGCTCCATATGGCAACATAATTGATAAAATGCCTTGTTGTGCTCATGCTCCTTAAAATGCGCCAACTCGTGCACGACGATCATGCGCAAAAACTCAGGCGGCGCTTCTTTAAATAAGCTGGCCACCGTGATGCTGTTGTGCGATTTAAGCTTACTACCTTGGACGCGAGACTGCGTGGTATGAACCCCCAACGCCTGCTTGAGGACTTTTAATTTGCTGCTATAACTGACATTCGATAGCGGGCCGATTTTGCGCATAGACTGGTTTTTTATGTCGTTTATATATTGATAAAGCGCCTTATCGCTTTGCACTTGGTGCCGATTGGGATATTTGCTTTCTAGATAGTCGCCCAGCCTGCCCTCGCTGATGAGCCGTGCCGCTTGGCTTTGAATATGCTCAGAATAATGAGCGAGGTACTTGAGTGTGGTCACAGATTTATCCTTTTATATAGGGTATGTCTTAGTCAAAATACTTTAAGTACACTATGGTACTGCTGGTATATAGTCAGTTGAAAATAAAACTGTTATATAAATTTAAACGCGCTACTGATATAAATTTTACTTACGTGCTGCGTTCCCAGAGGCTGCGCAACCTACATTTAAAAACAGCATCCCAGTAGCGCTATGCGCTTTTTAGAGTGCATCGACTATAGATACCATGCTTCACTGACTATACTTTACAACTTATTGCTATATATTTTACCTTATACCACCTATTGACCTATCGTCAGCTCATAAATAAACCCCATAAGCTAACTGTAACTTATGGGGTCATCTAAAAGACAATTTTGTCAAGGTATCTAGCCAGTTGACATCTGATTATTCAACATCTAGCTCATTAACGCTCTAAATGTAGATACTGCAAATGGCGCTCATACTGATGCAGAATATCGACCAGCACCTGCTCTTTGGTGTAGCCTACCAAGTCGTACTCTTGCGAGCCATCGCTTAAAAACACCTCAGCACGGTAATAGAACTCTGCATGCTTGGTCGAAGTATTCAGGGTAAAGTTTGGACGCTCAGCTTTGATGAGATTGACCTCATAAATAAAGTCATCTTCATCGCCATGACCAACGCGCAGCTTGATACCGTCTATTTGACCATTGTCATCGTCTAGACCTGCATCGAGATCGTCACCAATATTGGCCAGATTTCGCACATCCAATGACGTCTTTAGACCGCCAGCTCTTAGCTCTTTTTCGACATCACTCATGGCAGGTTTGACGATGTTTTGTAAAAACCGCTCGACTTGCGTATGGCTTGGGAAGCTAACGATACGCTGCAGACGCGCTTTCCAGCTCTTACCGCTATCAAGTACGTTTGCGGTGCCGACCGTACTGGCTTTACGCTTATTGCCCTCTTCTTTTAGGCTGCGCCACATCGACATCATATAAAGCACCAAAATCAGCGAAAATGGCAAACCTGCGATGACAGAC
>NZ_JAPEHS010000187.1:0-586 GCF_028823565.1 Psychrobacter sp. A3 | reverse complement strand
GCAATTTGCGCTTCTGCTGCGGCTTGAGCATCGGCTTGTGCCTGCTGAGCGGCGGCCGCTTTCGCATTTGCTGCATCAAGTGCCGCTTGGCGGCGATCTACTTCTGCTTGTAGCGCTTCGGTATTGCCGCCACCTGAAGCTAGAGCATCCGCTAGTGCTTGTTCTGCTTCAGCCAGTTTTTGTTGTGCAGTTACCAGCTCACTCTTGGCTTGATCCGCTTCCGCTTGAGCTGTTTCAGCCTTTTGTTTCTCAGCTTGCGCTAATGCTTGTGCTGCACTTGCTTGTTGGTTGGCTTGATCGGCTTTGGCGTTAGCAGCAGCAATCGCTGTTTCAGCTTGCGCTTTAGCGGTGTTAGCTTCAGTTATGGCTTTAGCTTCGGCGGCTTCTGCTGCATCAGCTCGTGTTTTAGCCGCTTCAGCTTCGGCCTTAGCATTTGCTGCTTGTTGCTTGGCTTCTGCTACTTTCTGATTAGCCTCTGCTTTGGCATCACCAATGGCTTTGTCGGCTGCTTGTTGCGCTTTTATAGCTGCATCTTCTGCTGCAGCTCTGGCATTCTCAGCGGCTAGTCTTGCGGCTTCTGCTGTCG
>NZ_JAPEHS010000186.1:0-592 GCF_028823565.1 Psychrobacter sp. A3 | reverse complement strand
ACGCCTCCATCTCTGGCGCTGAAGTTGGCTGTCAAGGCGAGGTTGGCTCCGCTTGTGCGATGGCAGGCTCTGCTCTAGCCGAGATTATGGATGGCTCGCCAGCCAAATGCTTAAATGCGGCCGAAATCGGCATCGAGCACAACTTAGGCTTAACCTGCGATCCTATCGGCGGACTGGTACAGGTGCCTTGTATCGAGCGCAATGCCATGGGCGCGGTCAAAGCAATCAATGCGGCGCGTCTGGCCTGCCGCGGCAATGGCCAACATTTCGTCTCGCTAGACAAGGTGATTGAAACCATGAAAGTGACTGGCGCTGACATGCTCGATAAGTATAAAGAAACCTCACGTGGCGGGCTGGCAGTGTATGCTGACAATCGTATACCGACGGCCACTCATGGCGTCAGTGTAAAGTACAGCCAGTGTTAGTCGTCATTTATGAGGTCAGCATACTCATAAGATAATCGTGTTGTGTTAAACGTAACAAAAAATGCCTCTGATCAATCAGAGGCATTTTTTAGGATAATGATTAGGGCGTGTTGAACAGTCACAAATAGGCACTGCTGATCGCTAAAATTGTTCCAGACAAGGCGCAA
>NZ_JAPEHS010000185.1:0-592 GCF_028823565.1 Psychrobacter sp. A3 | reverse complement strand
CCGCCACTACATATCACCGAAGATGGCAAGTACGTCATTCAAGGCGAGCTACAAAAAAACCCCAGTAAGCAGGTGGTGACCAAAACCCCTGCCCGCAGCCGTAGTGAGCAAGCAGGGCAGCCAGTGAGCGCCGAAACCAAGTCGGCCATCCTCGCCAATATGAGCGCGCTCAAACACATGAGTGCCAAGACGCCGTTTTTTTATACCGCGGTGCCAGGGGTGATCTGGGGCGCGACGCTAGAGGGCGTGCCGTTTTTATTGTCCGATGATGCGCAGTACATCACCGATGGCGAGATATCTGTCATCGAAAACGGTCGATTTATGGGGTTAGATGAAACCTTTGAGCAGCGCAAAAACCAGTCAGTCTTTCAGGGGTTAGACCGTCAGCAGCTCATCACCTATCCTGCCACTACCACCGAAAAAGCGGTGATTTATGTGGCGGACGATGTCAACTGTCCTTATTGCCGCCGCTTTCATCAACAGCTACCGATGCTCAATGCCAAAGGCGTCACGGTGCATATTATTGGTTATCCGATATATGAAGCATCGCCTGAGCAGATGCGTGCTATCTGGTGTCAAGGCAGTGAAGACA
>NZ_JAPEHS010000184.1:0-600 GCF_028823565.1 Psychrobacter sp. A3 | reverse complement strand
CCGCCTCCCCGAAGCTTATCGCAGGCTGTCACGTCTTTCATCGCCTCTGACTGCCAAGGCATCCACCATGTGCGCTTAATTACTTGACCATACAACCCCAAAGGGTCTTTGTCAGCAATTATAACGATATCACCTATGTTTACGCTTGATTCAGTTCTCTTTACTTTGAAGACTAGCCCTTGGGATAACAAACAATGTCGTTAAAAGGCTAGTCTTCAGGTCAACAATAACACGTGAAATGTTATTGCTAACCCAGACTCATATCTATGTTTTTAAATAGTCTCTATGCTCTCGTCGAGTCATAGATTTCCGTATAAAACAGAAAGAAGTAATCGTGTCTTTATTCAAAGATAAATCACTTGTTTCTATTTAATACTTATTGTATTTATTGCACTCTAAGCTACCAAGGTTGTAGTGGTGGAGCCAAACGGAGTCGAACCGTTGACCTCCTGCGTGCAAGGCAGGCGCTCTACCAACTGAGCTATGGCCCCATGTATAATGGTGGGTCTAGGTGGACTTGAACCACCGACCCCCGCGTTATCAACACGGTGCTCTAACCAGCTGAGCTACAGACCCTAGTACGTCCTAAAACGTAAGCTT
>NZ_JAPEHS010000183.1:0-605 GCF_028823565.1 Psychrobacter sp. A3 | reverse complement strand
CAGTGCCATGGTCGAATGTTCAACACGCCCTAGTCAGCTATTTGACACCGTTTGGCCATATTTAGCCATTTTTAGCCCAATTAGATGGCTATCGATTGAGTTGAGGACACGCCCTAGCATACTCTTACCGCGTTTTACCTTGATCTCCGCCATGAGCAAGGTGTTGATTTTGAGCCGAGCTTACGATATAAACCCACCCTTTGATAACGTTTTGCTCACGTCCGTATCGGTTGTGGCGCAAACCATCATGCGATAGGCTTTGCTGAGATCAGCAATCATTTGATAAGTAGTCCCATCATGTGATGAGTAGTCAATGGCTTCCAACGACCTAAAGGACGATGCCCTTATGCAAAGCGGCAAGCAAAACAATAACAGCCCACGTGCCACGTTATTTGGTGTGTTGGCTCTGATTGTCGCGGCGATTTATTTTTTCGCTGATATAAATGCTGATATAAATACTGGGGCATTGGTCGATCACACTGAGGGTGCTGCGGTCGCCGAGTATCGCGATAGTGCCGAGCCTGATCCGAGTATCGACTCGGCACTATCGCGGCCAGCTAACAGCGCCAGCCCTATCACCGGTGACGCGCAAATAGATCATACCA
>NZ_JAPEHS010000182.1:0-608 GCF_028823565.1 Psychrobacter sp. A3 | reverse complement strand
CCGCCTGCAGCTGCCTCACTGAGCTGATAAGAGCCCACCATGCTGGTCACGATAAAGGTCACATAAACCATATAAGTCGCGCCATAGATAGCAAAGATAACGCCCAAATGCGCGAGTAGCTTGAGGTTACTGCGTTCCAGCTTTTTTTTGTTTTTCATGGGCGAAGTGGGTACACGCCCGAAAGGGCTGCGCGTGACATCGTCTGGATGATTGCGAATCAACGCAAAAGTAAGGCACGCCACCACAATATTGATTAGCGCAAAAATCAGCCAACCCGTCTGCCAAGACAGTAAGCTAAAAAAGGGCAATAGTTTTGGGACGACAAAGCCCGATAGGATAATACCAAACCCAGGGCCTGCCATCACCAACCCCAATGCCAGCCCGCGATGCGACGGAAAAAACCAGTGTGACATGACGCTCATCATCGGTAAGACCACGCCGCCGCTGCCAATGCCAGTGAGCACATAAAAAGCGCAAAGCATAGGAAAACTGATGGTAAAAGCCATACCAAGCATAGAGGCTGCGATGACAAAAAGACTGGCCGTACTGGTTAAGCGAGTGCCAAACCTAGGTAGAATAAGCGGACTTAAAAGCACAGCGACAAGATA
>NZ_JAPEHS010000181.1:0-629 GCF_028823565.1 Psychrobacter sp. A3 | reverse complement strand
TATCAAAGCGCGTCAAGACAGCATGAAAAGCTGGGGCGATGCGATGGGGGTCATGGGTGATATGGTCAAAGCCCCTGATACCTTTGATGCGGCGGTTTTCAAAGAGCAGGCATCATTCTTGGCAGAAGATGCGGCAAACCCTTGGAGTCACTTTGAAAACCAAGAAGCCATGGGCAACGCGACTGAAGCCGTATGGTCAAATGCTGATGGTTTCAGTGCTGAAGCGGACAACTTTCAAAAAGTGACGGCTGAGCTAAATGCTGCTGCACAGTCGGCTACTAGTGTCGAAGACGTCCAGCCTGCCTTTGGTGAAGTGGGTGCAAGCTGTAAATCGTGCCATACCGAATTTAGAGCAAAGAATGACTAACTTTTTGTACTGGCCTAGTAGCTTGTAGAAAGACAAAAAAAACCGCCATATCATTGAATATGGCGGTTTTTTATTGCTCAAAAAACATCACGTGAAGACAGCTCTTTGAAATAACGCTCTAAGCAAATTTCTCTGTCTCTGCTTTTTTGGCATTATCATCATCATTAACATTGTCATCTTGCTGCTTATTTATCTGCTGAACAATAGATTTCACCGAAGGATCGCTCAAATCTATTGTACGTATAGGGAAAGGAATATTGAT
>NZ_JAPEHS010000180.1:0-648 GCF_028823565.1 Psychrobacter sp. A3 | reverse complement strand
TTATCGTGACCAGCATGGTGGGCTCTTATCAGCTCAGTGAGGCAGCTGCAGGCGGTATTTGGGCATGGATTGGTCTACTGAGCGTCTTTTCTGGCATGTTTTTTGGCTGGATCTCTGATCACATCGGCCGTCGCCTTGGGCTCGCGCTGGCATTTTTCTTTCTTGCCATCGCTTATCTGTTAGTCGGTTTGACGGATTGGCATTTGGGGTTATATTTGTCGATTATCTTGTTTGGTTTCGTGGTCTGGAGCGTACCTGTCATTATGGCCGCCTGCGCTGGTGATTATTTTGGTGCCGCGGCAGCAGCCAGTGCGCTTGCGGCGCTGACATTTGCCTTTTCGAGTGGTCAAGCGCTTGGACCCGTGGCAGCAGGTTATCTTGCAGAGCTGACGGGCGACTTTCGCATCAGTTATATGGTCTCTGGTATTGCCGCCTTTGTCGCCATTGGACTGGCTTTATTATTACAACCGCAAAAACCGCTTTAATTTGTGCCAAATTTTGGCCGCTTTATAAAGCAAATGACTTTATAATAATGGCGTTTGTTAGACAAGAATGACCAATAATATAGAGTCAATTCGGTATAAAAACGATACAGTGATACGCTGATGTACTTAGGGCGTGTTGAACATTCGACCATGGCACTGACAG
>NZ_JAPEHS010000179.1:0-653 GCF_028823565.1 Psychrobacter sp. A3 | reverse complement strand
TTTAAAAACAGCATCCCAGTAGCGCTATGACATTTTTAGAGTGTATCGACTATATAAAAAACCTCTTACTCATACTTATGAAACACCCAAACTTTACCACTCACATAAAAAGGACTTTGCCATGCTAAATCTGTCTGGCCACTCTCAACCACCCATCATCACCACATTAAAATCTGCGATGCTCATTGCTAGCAGTACATTATTGCTATCTGTATCAGCGCACGCACTTGAACCAGTAACACCAACTGATGCCAATGTGATAAATAACACCTCAATCAACACCAGTGCGATCAATCTGGCCATCATGACCGACAATCCGACGGTCTTGTCTGAAACCAAGCGCATCACACCAGCGCAAACCAATAAGCTGACATCCACAACCAATAAAACAAAAACCGAGCAAGCTATCTACTCCGAGGATGCCATTCATCATCCAGTCTGGGCCAAAAATGGCATGGTCGCAACTCAAGAAGCACTGGCTTCCGATATTGGCTTACAGATTCTAAAAGACGGTGGCAATGCCGTCGATGCTGGCGTTGCGGTGGGTTTTGCCTTAGCCGTGACACTACCTCGGGCGGGCAACATCGGCGGTGGCGGCTTTATGATGATTTATGATGCCGAGCAAGGCGAAACGGTGGCACTCGATTATCGCG
>NZ_JAPEHS010000178.1:0-655 GCF_028823565.1 Psychrobacter sp. A3 | reverse complement strand
ACGCTGGCGCTGAGCCTCAAACCTCCCTACTGGTAACACGGCTACAAGGCGAACAAACGATTCGCCTGCCTGTACAAACGTACAGCCGCGGCCAGCTGGTGCTCCCCAGACTCACCATCAAAACCGTCTACCCGCTCGGCATTATGCGCGCATGGTCTTATGTGTATTTTGCCCGTCGCGCTTGGGTGTATCCCAAACCTGAGGCTTTTGATTGGCAAGCACAGTATGCGCTAGCCAATGAAAAAGATCTGCCAACAGGTGGGCAATATCAGCAAGGTCAAGATGATTTTGAGCGGCTCGACAACTATATCGAAGGTGAGTCGCTGGCCCGTGTGTCGTGGGGGCATGTGGCACGCGGTCAAGGCATGTTTACCAAGCATTTTGCCGATCCGGTCGGTCATGAGCAAACGTTGGATTATGCCGATATGCCAGCCGCGCATCATGAACAAAAACTGGCACAGCTGGCTTATGGCGTACAGACCTTGGGTGAGCTGGGCGTACCCTTTACGATGCAACTACCGCAAGATAAGCCTGCCGGCGCAGCGATGGGGGCAGGTGACAGCTTTGTACAAGCGTGCTTGCTAAGGTTGGCAAAAGCGCCATGAATCATTCTACACAGCCTTTATCAAAAAAAACGATAGCGTCATCGAGTCGC
>NZ_JAPEHS010000017.1:0-36609 GCF_028823565.1 Psychrobacter sp. A3 | reverse complement strand
CCCTAACATCATTGAGGAGAATAACCATGGCAGAAAAGATACATGATTTAGGCTCAGGCTTTTGGAACATACGCGGCGAGTTTCGCATCGGCGGCGTTATCAATATCGGTACGCAGTGCTCGCTTGTCAAATTAGAGTCCGGCAAGTTTATCTTCTTAGACAGCTATAAGCTGACAGGTGAAGTGCGCGATAAAGTGATGGCCTTGACTAATAACGGTCAAGACGTCGAAGCGGTATTGAACGTCCATCCATTCCACACGGTTCACTGCGCGCAGATGGCAAAAGATTTCCCGCAAGCTACCTTTTACGGCAGTCGTCGCCACGCCAAACAAGTGCCTGAGGTTGAGTGGAGCGAGGATTTGGTTGAAAGTACGGCAGTCGCTAAGCGTTACCCTGAGCTTGAGTTCTCTATGTCGCAAGGCATCGATTATATCCATGCTAATGAGATGATTCATGCAGGCTCCTTATTAGCCTATCATCCTACGAGTAAAAGCCTACACGTCGATGATACCTTTATGAGCCCTCCTTCTAAATTGCTCGAAAAAATATTGCCTGAGGTGATGCTGCATCCCACAACCAAAAAAGCGCTGAAGGACGCGCCGAATGCCGGCAAAGAGTACTGTGATTGGGCAACACAAATAGCGCACGATTGGGATGTACGTAACTTCTGCGCCGCACACTCTTACTTGACCACGTTTAAAGAAGGTGAGTTTGAAGAAGCGTTACTTAAAGCCGTAAATAAGGCTCGCCCTAAGCTTGAAAATGCTTAAGGAAGATTAAGTTTAATAAAAGCCTCTGCATTTATAGATGCACAGTAAAGATAAGGAAAAACTATGGCAAAACTAGAGTCCAATATCGAACTAGAAGCAGCGGCATTTCGCCGTTTACTTGCTCATCTAGACGAGCGTAAAGATGTACAAAATATCGAGCTGATGAACCTTGCTGACTTTTGTCGCAACTGCTTGTCCAAGTGGTATAAAGCGGCTGGCGAGGAGCGTGGTATCGACATCGACTATGAAGACGCTCGTGAGCTGATCTATGGTATGCCCTACTCTGAGTGGAAGCAGAAGTATCAACAGCCAGCCACACCTGAGCAGTTAGCGCGCTTCAATGAGCTTGAAGCGGCTAAGAACAAAGCAGAATAAGATTACGAGATAAAGCTCAAAATTTAAAATAGACGAAGCCGCTAAATTAGCGGCTTTCTATGGATTTGAGTATACTACTAAATCCTACCGTACCTTGTTTTTGCATCTTACGATCAAGCAAGCGGCCGATCAGGGGTAATGGTATCACTAATCGACCTTCAGATATCCATGTCACCTGCGTAGTACCATCGCCTAAATCTTTTAAATCTATGCTCCCTTTGCGGTGATCCACTTTAACAGGTCTGGCTTTTTCAATCTTGTACTGCATATGAGTCGGACGCTCAAACGCCGTAATTCGCTCCCAAAATTTGACTGGCCCCGTCTGAATGGTACGTAAAGCACCAACGCCGTTATGCTCGTCATCGCCTTTTGTTAGTAGCTTAGCCGTCCCTACCGCTTTGAATAATCCATAACTGGCATGATCGCTTATGGCTTCAAACACCTCATCAATCGGTTTATTTACGGTACGCTCTACTTTTATTTTAAACATCGGATTATCTCTTTTATGGGAAATGAGCAGCTATAGTCAGTTGAAAATAAAACTGTTATATAAATTTAAACGCGCTACTGGTATAAATTTTACTTGCGTGCTGCGTTCCCAGAGGCTGCGCAACCTACGTTTAAAAATAGCATCCCAGTAGCGCTATGCGCTTTTTAGAGTGCATCGACTATATTTAGGCTAGTTATATATTGTTATAGCACAACTTTTACTACAAAGCAGTACGCTATTACATGATATCGCTGCTTATATGCATCCGAGCCAGATGTTTTATCGCTTCTGATGTTTAGCACGAATACTGAATTAAGATAACAAAGCCTTTAATTCAATTTTATTATTAATGATATCAGCTAAAGTATAGCCCTCTAAAACGCTAACAAAAGCAGTAAGGGCTTCAAAAAACACCCCCTTTAATCGGCATACAGGACTGATGACGCAGCCTTGCTTTGTCACTGATGAGGCCTTGTTAGCTGTCTCATCAGCCGTTTCATCAATCAAGGTTATCGGTAAGCCTTGTTGCGTCGTGGCATCAGTCTTAGGTACAGTTGCCGCAAAGCACTCAACCAACGCAAAGTCCGGCTCTATCTGCTTAATGAGTATACCTAAATTGATATTTTCAGGCGCACGGGCAAGCCTGATACCGCCATTTTTACCGCGAATCGTCTCTATATAACCCAATTGACCTAATTGATGAATAATCTTTGTCAGATGACTTCTCGAGATATCATAGCTGTTAGCAATATCAGTGATGTTCGCTAAAGCCTGCGGCTCAGGCTTTACGGCTAGATAGATTAAGGAGCGCAGCGCATAATCACTATAGTTCGTCAACTTCATGAGCAAATGCTCCTTAACAATTCAAATTTAACCAAACAAACCATCTGGTCTGGGCTTGGACAATATCGGTAAATAGCTGATGCAAAATAGTACAAAGCAGCTAATCCAAGCGCCTTGCGCAATCATCACCCATAATAAGTAATGATCGACAGCGATAATAGGTAAAAATGCGCGGCTGACAAATACTAATACCATGAGCGCGAACATCACATTGACCATCTTTGGCGGCTGATGAATATTGCGCCCTGTATGCCCTAATGATACTCGCGTCATCATCGCCAGCGTCATCATACCAACGCCAGCGATAGATAAAGCGTGTACCGCCAGACTGTGACTAAAGCCAAGCCAAGGCTGCAAAGCGTATAAGATAAAGCTCAAACACATGCCAAAAAAGGCTAAATACAATGACCAAAGTAAAGGCTTTTGCCAGATCTTTGGGTGATACCAACCGGCTAAACGTATGAGATTGACTATAGCCACCCCAAGAGCAGTGATAGTGAGCAGATATTTATTAGGATAAAATAGATCAATGCTAAAAAAAGTCAAGAAAAAAACCAGACTCAAGACATCTTGCCATTTGCTATTGCGTACTTTGACATCAATACCATCATAGGCCAATCCGCGCTCAATAAAAAACGGTACCACGCGCCGGCCAATCGTCAACACTAAGCCGATAATTAGATAAAACCCTAAATACACCCCTATCTTAGTGACAGTCATATCATTAGCAAAAATGCCCCAATAGCACAGTCCGTTGCCTAAGGCGAGTAGCGCAAGTTTGGCCAAAATCCCCATTTGCTTGTATTGCTTAACTTGCAGTACTGCTCGAAACATTACCCACGCCATTGAGGCGACAAACAACATATCAAATATAGCCGCTAATAGTAGTAGCCCCGCACCAATATCTAGACCTAAGCCAAAGGCCAACCAGCTCAAGCGCGCAATTAACCAATAGCTAAAAATAGCTAGCAGCTTATAGCTATAAGGCATCTTTACCCCAGTCCAAGTCTGTACAGCGGTCAATAAAAAACCTGCGACCACGGCTAAAGCATAACCATAAATCATCTCATGACCATGCCAATACAGTGGATTCAATGTCTGCGCGGCGATATCAGTATGACCGGTAAAAACGAACGCCCATAAAGTCATGATAAGTACTGCAAAGACTGCCGCCCCACTAAAGAAAACGCGAAAACTAAGATTGAGAATAGGGTGCGGTGAGCTTGGCGGTTTGCTGGGTAGATTGATAGTGTGCATAACTGTCTTCTTAATATAGAGTTAAAAGATAGTGCTATAACATTCATATTAAATGAATGTTATAGCTTATACAATACCATTGTTAAAAAGTCATTTATCCATTGTCATAACAAAGCTCATAACTGATATAGAGGTTGTGAAAGCGACTATTACACTCCTGTTATTGACTCTCATACCCCCGACTGCTTAAATGGTTCTCTTCTAGGAGACTATTATGACTGAAGAACATGCAGCGGACGAAAAACGCAAAATCATCAACAGATTTTTGACCACCCTTACCAAAGAACAACCTCAAATGTACTATGCGACGACCTCTGAGATTTCGCGTAGCATTTATACAATGATCAAAAAGCATACCAACCGCCTATCGGTAGAAGATCAGGCACTTGTCAGACAAATGACGGTCGAAGAGATTGAAGCGTTACTCGGCTTTCACTCTCGCTAATCTCAGCTATCACACCTCTCGCTTATTATACCTTTCGTTTATCCTAAACAAAAAAAGACCGCACTGATGGCGGTCTTTTTTTTGCGTTCATTGAGCAAGCACGGCGCATGAAGCAATTAAAATGGGTACTGACGCGGCTCGTTTTGCATAGAAATCCAGTGCGTTCTGGTAAATTCTTCGAGCACCCATTCACCATTAAAGCGGCCGATACCTGAGTTCTTTTCACCGCCAAAGGGTACATTACTCTCATCGTTGACCGAGATGTCATTGATATGTGTCATACCTGCGCGAATACCGCGCGCAAAGCGCAGGCCTTTTTGCATGTCTGCTGTAAAGACAGCGCTAGACAACCCATACATCGAGTCATTGGCAATGGACAGCGCATCTGTTTCATCTTTGGCGCGAATGATACCGACCAGTGGCCCAAACACTTCATTGCGCGACAAGTCCATCTCGCGGGTGACTTCGGTGAAGATGTGCGGCGGCACCACCTGTCCTTTAATCTCGCCGCTTAATAGCATTTTGGCGCCTTGTTGCTGGGCTTTGGCGATTTTTTCTTTTAGTGACTTGACTTGTTTTTCATTGATGATAGGCCCAACTGCCGTATCTTCTTGGTTTGGATCGCCGACATTTAGTGTCTTAACATGCGCCAGAAAACGCGCCACAAAATCATCATAAATGTCATCTTCGACGATGATGCGGTTGATAGCGATACAGATTTGACCTTGATGTAAAAACTTACCAAAGGCGGCCGCTTTTACTGCTTGCTCGATATCAGCATCTTTTAGGACCACAAACGGGCTGTTACCGCCCAGCTCTAGCGCAACTTGCTTGATATAGTCGCCGCCATTGGCCAACTCACCGATATGCTTACCGACCGAGGTCGAGCCTGTAAATGACACAAAACTTGGAATATCATGGGTAACGATGGCATCACCAATCTCTTCGCCTGCACCGACGACGACGTTCAGCAAACCATTTGGCAGTCCTGCTTCTTCAAAAATCTTGGCGAGCAGCAAGCCACCAGTGATCGGCGTGTCGCTGGCGGGCTTGAGCACCACGGCATTACCCAGTGCTAACGCAGGAGCGATAGAGCGCTGAGTCAAATGGAGCGGAAAATTCCACGGGCTAATCACCGCCACGACACCGATTGGCTCACGGTATACAAAGTTTTCTTTACCAGCGGTGTTGGATGGGCGAATCTGGCCATGGACACGATTGGGAAAAGTAGCCGCCTCTAGCGTAATTGCTCGCGCGCTACCAAACTCTACCATCGCCTTGATACGGGTGCTGCCCGACTCTTTGATAAGCCAATCTACGATTTCTTCTTGGCGCTGGTCCAAAATATTGACCACTTTATACAAGACAGCGGCTCGCTCGGCTGGGGTTTGCTGCGCCCAGCGCTTTTGTGCCGCGTGCGCTGCTTGATAGGCGGTGTCGAGCTGCTCTTTGGTAGCCTGCTGAATCTCCACCAGTGTATCACCACTGTAGGGGTTGATATCGGCATTGACACTATCATCTTGGCCGCTTTGCCATTCGCCTGCGATGTATTGTAGATGAAAATCCTCATACGGGTTTTGGCCGCTTTGATTATTGGTATTGGTTGACATAATTATCCTTATTTATCTTATATACTAAAGTAGTGAAAATAGCAGCAACTTGATAGACGACTGGTCTAATGCTACCATAGCCAATATAGTGACGAAACGTATTTTGCTATCTGCAGTGTTGAACAAACGTAACGAGCCTATCCCTGATAGCGTCACAACATATATCAATAAAACGTATAATATATAATAAAGGGAAGCCCCCCCCCCTATCGTAGCATGACGGCTACAAGACTCACCGTCATATAATCACTGACTGATGTAGCCAATGTTTACCTTAACTCTTTCAAACCCTATAATAAGAGGACATCTCCCTATGTCTACCAACTTAATGTCTGCCAACGCAACGACCATTCCCCCTGATACTAGAACTCACCTGCTCGATGTCGGCTACCAGCTCATTGCCAAAAAAGGCTTTACCGCCGTGGGTATCAAACAAATACTAGACACCGCTGGCGTCCCGAAAGGCTCGTTTTATCATTACTTTACGTCAAAAGAAGCCTTCGGTGAAGCCATCATCAGTCACTATTTCGTTAACTATAAAACGCGTTTGGATACCATTGGTCGTCGTCACAGTAACGCACAGCAAAAGCTTTATGATTATTTTCAAAACTGGTATGACACCCAGCAAAACGGCTGCGATTACGAAAAATGCCTTGTGGTCAAGCTCAGTGCCGAGGTCGCTGATTTGTCTGAGCCGATGCGTATTGCCCTAAACGCCGGCTATCAACAAACCATTAGTTGGCTGGCTGAGCAAATCAAAGCTGGCTGGGCAGATCAGTCGGTGCCCCGCCCTGAGAATATCGCTGCTGAGAGTATGGCAAAACGCTGGTATTTTGCGTGGCTTGGTGCCAGCTTAATCGCCAAGACCAGTCAAACCAACACACCACTGGCAGAAGTATGGCAAATGACCACCTCCCAAATGGGACGCTAAGCCCACCGCTTATCGTCGTCTTTGTTTGAGTAGATATCGATATCACCCGACAGCCAGCCTGCCTACACTGAATAAGCTGAGTAAATAAGATTTCTGAGTTATAAGTATTTTTTGTAAACACCTCTAGACGACCGGTCTAATTGATGTACAATGTGCGCCATCGTAAAAGATAAGTGATTTTATTTTTGCTGTCTTTTTATCGCTGTCTTTTTTATCAGACAAACAACATTGACTGAGGAATCTTATGAATAACTTTCAATACTACAATCCCGTACGCATCGTCTTTGGTGAAGGGCAAATCAAAGAACTATCAGAGCTTGTCCCGCAAGATGCTCGCGTACTCATCACTTATGGCGGCGGCTCAGCTGAGCGCACGGGCACCTTGGATGAAGTCAGAACAGCGCTCAAAGCCAACGGTCAGCGCGATATCTTTGAGTTTGGCGGCATTGAGCCAAACCCAGAGTTCAATACTCTGCTAAAAGCGGCGGATATGGTCAATGAGCATAATATCGACTTTATCTTAGCGGTCGGCGGCGGTTCAGTCATCGACGGTAGTAAGTTTGTCGCCTTAGTATCTTCACTCAAAGAAGACGATGGTACAGTCTCACGTGAAAAAGCATGGGACGCCCTGATTGGTTATACCAAAAAACTAGATTCAGCGGTGGATCTTGGTGCGGTATTGACCATTCCAGCCACAGGCTCTGAGATGAACTCAGGCGGCGTGGTCAATCACAGTGACCGTCAGGCCAAGCTACCATTTGGCAACCCGCTTGCCTATCCTAGGTTTTCTATTTTAGATCCGACCAAAACACTCACCTTGCCTGAGCGCCAAGTGATGAATGGGGTGGCAGATGCATTTGTCCATGTGATGGAGCAGTATCTCACCTACCCTGTCAACGCCAAAGTACAAGACGCTTTTGCTGAAAGCCTGTTAAAGATTTTGATCGAAGAAGGTCAGGCGGTAAAAGCCGATGCAGAAAACCTCGAAACTCGCAAAAACATCATGTGGACAGCGACCATGGCGCTAAACGGTCTTATCGGCGTCGGCGTACCACAAGACTGGACAACGCATATGATCGGCCATGAACTGACCTCGCTACATGGTATCGATCACGCCCGCACGCTGACTATCTTACTGCCATCAGTACTACGTGAGCTCAAAGACAGCAAAAAAGAAAAACTGCTTCAATACGCTCGTAACGTTTGGGCCATCGACAGCAATACTGATACAAAACAAGACGATGACAGCATTATCGAAACTGCTATTGTATATACTGAGGACTTTTTCCGTAGCCTTGGTTTACCTGTCAGCTTCGCAGATGCCGCGCTCGATGAGTCAGCGATTGACCCTATCATCCAGCAGCTTGACGCTCATAATATGGTAAAGCTGGGTGAGCATAAAGATAATGACTTAACGGTATCACGTCGTATCTTAGAGCGGGCGCTAACTGGCACGGCTTAATGGTCTTTTCATAATCAGTAAATAACTATCGGCAGCCATGCTTCACTTATTGGCTGCCCGATCTAAAACCATCAATCAATAACAAAAAAGGATCCTTAAAATGAGCTTTGATGCCCAACAAAATCAAACAACAAATCGTCAAATTAAATTGGCCAGTCGCCCAACTGGCGAGCCAAAACCTGAAAACTTTGATATGGCAACCAGCGATATTCCAGCCCCCAAAGATGACGAAATGCTACTGCGCACCGTCTATCTATCATTAGACCCTTACATGCGCGGACGTATGAGCGACGCCAAAAGCTATGCCGATCCGCTAGAAGTGGGCGATGTGATGATGGGTGCCACAGTTGCACAAGTGGTCGAATCCAATATCGACAATTTTGCCGCGGGCGACTTGGTCGTGTCCAATTCAGGCTGGCAGGATTATAGCGTCAGTAATGGTGAAGGCGTGGTCAAGCTAGACAAAGACATGGCAAACCCCTCTTACGGTCTGGGCGTACTTGGTATGCCAGGGTTTACCGGCTATATGGGTCTGACCGATATCGGTAAACCACAAAAAGGCGAGACGCTCGTCGTTGCTGCGGCCACCGGCCCTGTCGGTGCCACCGTTGGACAAGTGGGCAATCAGTATGGACTGCGTACGGTCGGTATCGCAGGCGGCGCGGATAAATGTGAGTTTGCGGTTCGGGAGCTGGGTTTTGATGTCTGTATCGACCACAAAGCCGATGACTTCGCCGAACAATTAAAAAATGCCTGCCCAGATGGTATCGACATCTATTATGAAAACGTCGGCGGCAAAGTATTTGACGCGGTCATGCCCCTACTCAACGCCCATGCGCGTATCCCTGTATGTGGTCTGGTATCACAGTACAACGCCACGGATTTGCCTGAGGGTAAAGATCGCTTGGGTATGCTGATGGGTCTGATTTTAAGACAACGCTTGACGGTCAAAGGTTTTATTATCTTTGAAGAGTACGGCGATCATTTCCCAGAGTTTTTAGAGACTATGGGTAAATGGGTAGAATCAGGCGCGGTGAAAACTAAAGAGCACATCACTGACGGCTTAAACAATGCACCTGATGCTTTTGTCAAAATGCTCAATGGTGAAAACTTTGGTAAAACCGTCATCAAAGTCGCTGACGTTCAATAACTCAAAACCCCTAACCAAGTAACGACTTTTCAACATAACGGGTTAAAACCGCTACTGAAAATTAGGTGTTAACCCGTAATACTGTTAGGGTTCGGCTTATTTAGCACCCTTTTTAAAATGAGGACACGCCCTAGCTTAGGCTAAAAATTACACACATAAAAAGGACAATTATGAATATTTTAATGGTACTCACCTCGCACGACAAACTCGGCGATACCGGTAAAAAGACTGGCTTTTGGCTAGAAGAATTTGCTGCGCCTTACTATGCTTTTTTGGACGCTGGTGCCAACATCACTCTCGCCTCTCCTGCTGGTGGTCAGCCGCCACTCGATCCTAGTAGCGATACCGATGATGCCCAAACCAAAGATACTAAGCGCTTCAAAGAAGATAGCGAGGCGCAAAAGCACCTTGCCAATACCAAAAAACTTGCGGATATGAAAGCTGAAGATTTCGACAGCGTATTCTATCCAGGTGGTCATGGTCCATTATGGGATTTAGCAGTTGATAAAGACTCGATTAATTTGATTGAAAGTTTTATCAAGCAAGACAAGCCTGTGGCCTTGGTTTGCCATGCCCCTGCTGCCCTCAAAAACGTCAAAGTCGATGATGAGTATTTGGTCAAAGGCAAGACGGTGACAGGTTTTACCAATACTGAAGAAGACGCCGTTGGCCTAACTGATGTGGTGCCGTTTTTGGTAGAGGATATGCTAAAAGCCAATGGCGGTCACTACAAAAAGGCGGCGGACTGGGAATCTTTTGTCGTCGAAGATGGCTTATTGATTACGGGTCAAAACCCAGCATCATCAGAAGAAACAGCAAAACGCTTAATGACGAAACTGAACGGTTAAGCGTTTGGTGATTTATATTTCGGTGTTTTATAGAATGGAAATGAACTCTCTAAGAAGGCTGGCATCATGATTCGCTTACATCATCTTAATCAATCACGCTCATTACGTACGCTATGGCTATTAGAAGAGCTGGGCATCGCTTACGAAATCGTCAGCCATCAGCGTAATACGACAACGCATCTAGCCCCAGACAGCCTAAAAGCAGTCCATCCACTGGGTAAGTCTCCGGTTGTCGAGATGGATGGTCAGTTATATGCAGAGTCAGGCGCTATCACTGAGCTGCTGATTGAGCGTTTTGCGCCCAAGCGCCTACGCCCTGCGACCGATAGTAGCGATTATGGCACTTATCTGCAGTGGATTCATTTTGCCGAAAGCTCTTTGATGCTACCGCTGCTGCTCGAGCTTTTTACCAAAAAAGCAGGCGTGGAGGACAATGCGTTTTTAGATGGCTATATCAGTACCGAAAAGCATCGATTGCTCAGCTACCTAAATGATGAGCTGAAAGATAAATCCTTTATCGTTGGCAATAAGCTAAGCGGTGCTGATTTCATGCTATCGTTTGACTTGATTATGCTGGCCAAACGTCATGCTCTGGCAGACTATCCGCATATCGAGCAATATGCGTCGCAGCTGGCTAGCCTCGATAGCTATCAGCGTAGCATGCGCTTAGAGGCCAATTACGATCAGTCTGTTTAGCATTGCATCATAATTGACAGACCAATTTTCCGATACACACAAACAGCTCTGTATAGAGCTGTTTTTTATGCGTGCTTTATTTTATGATTGCATGAATAACCATCGAATTATAGTTATCAATGTCATATGAGAGCATTAAGCTGTAGAGCAACCAAACAAATTGCTCAGCACCATCCATGAATTACGTGTCGATGACAAAAGCACGATAAAAGTTATGATAAAATCCTTTCTGAATTTTCTGGGTTATCTTTCAGATACCATCAGTGAGTTGACTGGCTTTTCACGCTATAAATACCAATTACACTGACCTGACTCCCCGTCTGGCATCTGTCCTATATCACTCTATTTCCTTATACAGATTGTGGTACGCCCATGAGTAACGAATACCAGTTTAAGCCCCACGAACAGCCAATAATGGTGGGCTCTCCAGCCAATCCTGACCATCCTGCACGCCGTAAAATATTTTATTTGTTTATTGGGATTTTTGTGGGTCTCACAGCCAGCTTCCAAAATGGTCTACTTGTCGCCAACCTGACACAAATTCAGGGTCAGCTAGGCTTAACGCCAGCTGAAGGTGGTTGGATATCGGTCAGTTATAATATGACTAATGCCTGTATCACCGTTCTGCTGTACAAAATTCGTCAGCAATTTGGCATGTCGCTTTTTAGCAAAATCACCCTGTCATTTTTGTTAGCCGCCACCAGTCTACAGTGGCTGATCAGCAGTCACTTGTTAGACACACCTAATATTAGCATTGAGCCCTATTATTTAGAGATTGTCACTAGGGGACTTAGTGGTATGGTGGCAAGTGGTATGACCGTATTGGGCTTGTTTTATTGTCTTCAGGGTATGCCACCCGTCAAACGTACTAGTGGTCTCATATTGGGTTTTGGTCTGGTACAGTTTGGTATTCCATTATCACGTGTCATCTCACCCTACCTCGCCATCGACGGTCAGCTTGAAAACTTATTTTTATTTCAATTTGGTCTGGCGCTGATTTGTTTTGGGCTGATTAATATATTAGAGCTACCACCAGGGAATACAGAAAAAGTATTTGAGAAATTGGATTTTGTAAGCTTTGGTTTTTTCGCTAGTGGTCTGGCTGCATTAGCTGTCGTTTTGGTACAGGGTCGAATTTTATGGTGGACGACACCTTGGCTCGTCTATCCACTGATGACTGCTATCGTCGGGATTAGCATCGCGTTATGGATTGAGACGCATCGCAAAAATCCGATGCTACAAGTGCGCTGGATGCGTAGCCGCAATATTATTGCCTTTATGGTGACGGGCGCTGTCATGCGGATTTTGCTATCTGAGCAAAATGTCGGAGCGGCAGGATTGCTCGCTAACCTCGGCTACGGTAACGATCAGCTGGTTACTTTTTATGCTGTTATTATAGCCGCCAGTGCACTGGCTTTGATTATTAGTATTTTTAGTACCAATGCGATGGATTTGCGCCGACCTGTTATTTTTGCAGTGGCATTGATTGCCTTAGGGTCTTGGATGGATGTTGGTGTGTCTATTAATTCAGCACCCTATACGTTTTATCTCAGCCAGTTTTTGATTGCCTTTGCCGCGGTGTATTTCATGGGGCCTTTGGTTTTTGAAGGGTTTTTGCGGGCTATTGGCAGTGGCCCTGCGTATATTATTAGTTTTTCAGTGATTTTTGGCATCTCCCAAACAGTTGGCGGACTGGCAGGTGCGGCAGCCATTCAGGCATTTACGACCATTCGTACACAAATGCATTATGCAGATATGGTCAGCTCATTGAATTTGGGCGATCCTGCATTTAGCGCCCAGGTGGCAGGCACTCGTAACATGCTGTCGAATCAGACCACTGACGCGGCCCAAGCAAATATCGGTGCAGTTAGCCAAGTACTGCAAGGCATTCAGCGCCAAGCAACGGTCGCAGCATACAGCGACCTGTTTTTTCTGATGGCCTGTCTTGCTACTGCCGTTACGATTATTTTGCTGCTCAATTATCTTTATAACCGCTACCACAAGCGCAATCCACTGGCCAAAGAGCTCGCCGTCATCGCCAAGATGCGCGAAACAAAATAATTCAACTTATTATCTTAGTGATTTTTTATCATATTTATTTATAGTCAGACCAATCAGATATCTGCTTATTAACATTTAGGAGCATGTCATGAGCCAAGAAAAACCAAATGAGCTTAATAAAATACCTCAGACGTCAACTGATGCTCCAGCAACAGACACACGTACAGAGTCTGCTACGGCTCCAGTAGAGACCGCTACAAGCGCTACGCAAAAGAAAACGGATACATCCGAGATACAAGCAGCTACTGATACGCCTGATAGCGTGCGTGAGGATAACTCTGTAGAAGGCTCTATAGAAAATCAAGACGATGATAATGAAACGCCTATGCCGCCAAAAGAGCCGATATCAAATACGGCTGGCTGGTCTCCCAAGAAAAAATCCTATCTAAATTTGGGATTATTGATTGCGCTGATTGTCATTGGTGTGGCCTTGATTTTATATGCTTGGAAGCTGCCACCATTTACGCCTACGGTGCAACAAACCAATAACGCCTTTGTCAAAGGTCAAACCACTATTATTAGTCCGCAAGTTTCCGGCTATGTCACCGAAGTGGCGGTGCAGGATTTTGCTGATGTAAAAGCGGGCGATCTACTGATAAAAATAGATGATCGAACGTTTCAGCAGCAACTTGAACAAGCCGAGGCCAATACTGAAGTGGCGATCACCAGCCGCTCTACCAATGACCAAGACACGCAATCTAGCCAAGCACAAATCGAAGCACGCAAAGCAGACTTATATAGTGCCAAAATCAATGTCGAGAGCGCTCGTGAAGACGTCAATCGCTATCAGGGCTTAGATGCTATCGGTGCGGTATCAAAAGCAGAAGTGGCTCATATCAAAGCAAAGCTGGCTCAAGCACAGGCAAGTGTGCAACAGGCTGAAGCCAATTTACAAGCCGCTCAACAAAACCGCGCCAAAACCAGTGGCACCCAACCCTCGCTGGACGCAAATATCAAAAGTGCTGAGGCAGGTGTGAAGCAAGCACAAATTAATCTCGATAATACGATCATCACAGCACCTGAGTCCGGTCAGCTGAGCCAAGTCAGTGTCAAAGAAGGCCAGTACGTTAGCGCGGGCACCCAGCTCATGTATATCGTGCCAAAAGGCATTTGGATTATCGCAAACTTTAAGGAAACCCAAATAGCTAGTATGGCAATCGGCGAACCAGCTACTATTCATGTGGATGCGCTTGGCGGTGCCAAATTTACGGGTCATGTGAGCAACATCTCACCAGCCACTGGCAGTGAGTTTAGTGCAGGTGCCGCCAATCCTGCGACAGGTAACTATATAAAAATTGCGCAGCGCATCCCAGTACGTATCGACTTGGATCCGAACCAACCTGAGCTTGCACGCTTGCGTCCTGGTATGTCCGTTTCTGTGGATGTCGATACCAATGCCAAATAAAGCCAAATAAAGCCAAATAAAGCAAATAACTGATATAAAAAATCCACTCTAAATACCCGAGAAACTGGATATAGAGTGGATTTTTTATATTTTTAAATGATCTAGGATTTCAAAATCAGCCAAACACTATGGTAGTAGCCGCTTGGTCTGCCAGTTGTTGTTATCGTCTTTGCTATAGACGATACGGTCGTGCATACGGCTGGCGCGCCCCTGCCAAAACTCGATGTGTTCAGCAGTAATCTCATAACCGCCCCAAAACGTCGGTGTTGGCACCGGACTGTCACTGGGATAGCGGTTTTGTAACTGCGCAAATTTTTGCTCCATCACTTCCCGATCAGCCACTTCTCCGCTCTGTGGCTCGCTCACCCATGCGCCAACTTGACTGTCGTGAGGACGCTTTTGAAAATAAGCCGCTGACTTGTCCGCGTCTATTTTGGCAATTCGGCCACTGATGCGAATCTGACGCTCTAGCTCATGCCAGAAAAACAACACTTCAGCGTTGGGGTTTTCACTGATATCTTGCCCTTTAGCGCTGTCGTAATTGGTATAAAACACCACCCCTGTCTCAGTAATCTCACGCAGCAATACGATACGGACGCTGGGTTTAAGATCCGCGCCGCAAGTGGCCAGACTCATGGCATAAGGCTCTTGTACTTTTTGCTCAATCGCCTCAGTCATCCATGCACCGAGTAGCTCAAATGGAGAAGTGGGGACTGACTGTTGATCTAAAACGCCTTTTTCGTATGACAAACGCTGATCGGTAAAATCCATACTCATGGCAACTCCTTTATATAATATACAGTGTGACTGCTGATCATGATTGATTATAATAACCTTTAACGTCAATCAATTAGCCCAATACCGCCTTGATCTGATCCGCCAGATCATTGGCCAGCACATCACATTCTATCTCGTCGTCAGACTCAACCATAACTCGAATCATCGGCTCTGTACCTGATTGACGAATGAGTAAACGACCACGACCTGCCAGTGTCGCACGCGCTTTATCAAAGGCGGCCACCAGCTCAGGATACTCAAACGGATCTTTCATCTCAGACAAGCGCACGTTGACCAGTTTTTGTGGTAGGACGCCAAACCCTTCGACCAAGTCACTAAGCGCACGACCACGCGCTTGCATGACAGCCAGCACCTGCAAACCTGCGATAATCGCATCTCCTGTACGGCTTTTGTCCAAGCATAAAATATGACCAGACGGCTCACCGCCCAGTATCCAACCATTGGCCTCAAGCGCTTGCATCACGTAGCGATCGCCTACTTTTGCACGGACAAAGTCAATCTCAGCGGTTTTGAGCGCCAGCTCTAACCCCATATTACTCATCAACGTACCGACCACGCCCTTAGCTTTGTCTGCGCCTTGGGTGGCGAGCACGTATAGGATCCCATCACCATCGACTAAGGCTCCGGTTTCATCGACCATCACGATACGGTCACCATCGCCATCTAGCGCGATCCCGACATCAGCACCATGCTCGACGACCGCTTTTTGCAAGCTTGCTGGATGGGTCGAGCCGCAGTCAGCATTGATGTTGATACCATCAGGCGCATGATTGATGGCGATGACATTGGCACCCAGCTCGCGCATGACTCTCGGTGCCACGCTATAACCCGCTCCGTTGGCGCAGTCGACGACGATGGTGAGATGGCTTAAGTCATACTGATAAGGGAAGCTGCCTTTACAGAACTCTATATAGCGACCTTTGGCATCGTTGATACGATTGTTTTTGCCAAGTTTGGCAGGATCCACAATAGGCATGATGGTGTTATTGTCTGCTTCAGAGGCACTCATGATGGCGGTGAGCTTATCGTTAATGGCCGTTTGCATCTCATCGGTCAACTTTTTACCATCGCCCGAAAAAAACTTGATGCCATTATCAAAATAAGGATTGTGCGAGGCGGAGATGACCACACCGGCATCCGCATTAAAACTGCGAGTCAAATGCGCAATGGCAGGCGTCGGCAATGGGCCGAGCATATGGACATCCACCCCTGCGGCATTAAAGCCCGACTGTAGCGCCCCTTCTATCACATAACCTGACAGGCGAGTGTCTTTACCGATGACCACACTGGGCTTGCGCGATGGATTGGTATTATTCTCTATTAGCACCCTGCCTGTCACATAACCCAATTTTAAAATAAAATCCGGTGTGATTGGCGATTCACCAAACTTTCCACGAATACCATCGGTGCCAAAGTAGCTCATTATCTATCTTCCTCACATATAAAAGTAAAAGGCCGTTTCAAGGATCGGCACTACTGTTATTATTGTTACTGTCATTATAATCACTGTTGTTGTAATTACGATGACTATAATCCATTTTGGTATTTTACAAAAAAAACAGCCAACAATAACGAGGCATTGTTGGCTGTTTGTATCTTAACGTCTCTGTAGTCGTGCACTCTGGCAAAAACGCAGCACCTACAGTAGGTAGGACAACAAATTAGTTCACACGGTAGTTTGGTGCTTCTTTGGTGATTTGCACATCGTGGACGTGCGACTCTTTCATACCAGCAGACGTCACCTTGATAAACTGTGGTTTGCTACGCATATCTTCGATAGTCGCAGAGCCTGTGTAACCCATTGATGAGCGCAAGCCGCCGACCAACTGATTGACGATGCCTGCTACTGGGCCTTTATAAGGAACGCGGCCTTCGATACCCTCTGGCACCAGTTTTTCTACGCCGTCTTTGGCATCTTGGAAATAACGGTCTGATGAACCATTTGAGCCTGACATTGCACCCAAGCTACCCATACCGCGATAGGCTTTGTAGTAGCGACCTTGAAACAACTCGACCTCACCTGGTGCCTCCTCGGTACCTGCCATAAGCGAGCCGACCATGATGCACGATGCACCAGCAGCGATGGCTTTTGCCATATCACCTGAGTAGCGGATACCCCCATCAGCAATCAAAGGAATGCTGTCTTGTAGGGCGCTTGCGACATTGTCGATTGCTGAGATTTGAGGCACCCCAATACCAGCGATGATACGCGTGGTACAGATAGAGCCAGGGCCGATGCCGACTTTTACCGCGTCTGCACCTGCATCACGTAATGCAAGGGCTGCGTCACCGGTGGCGATATTACCGCCAATCACTTGAACGTTAGGATAGTGCTTTTTGATCCACGAGACTTTTTCGATCACACCTTTTGAGTGGCCGTGCGCAGTATCTACCACGATAACATCGACGTCTGCTGCGATCAAAGCTTCGACACGTGCTTGCGTATCTGCGCCGGTGCCGACAGCAGCACCAACCCGTAGACGACCTTGCTCATCTTTACACGCATTTGGGTTGTTTTCGGCTTTGGCAAAGTCATTGACTGTGATCAGACCTTTTAGGCGATAGTTATCATCGATAACGATGACTTTTTCGATGCGATGCTCATGGAGTAAACGCTTGATGTTTTCGTTGTTCTCGCCTTCGTGTACGGTGACCAACTGATCTTTTGGTGTCATGATTTTGCTGACAGGCAGTGATAAGTTGGTTTCAAAGCGCCAGTCTCTGTGAGTGACGATACCGACCACACTATCTGTGCCTTTTTCGACGACAGGCACGCCTGAGATGTTGTTGTCTTCGGTCAACTGCAACAGCTCACCAATGGTCATCTCTGGATGTACCGTGATAGGGTCAACCACTGTTCCTGCTTCAAACTTTTTCACACGGCGTACTTGCGTGGCTTGTTTGGCGATATCCATACTCTTATGCAAGATACCCATTCCGCCTAGCTGCGCCATAGTGATGGCCATTTCAGACTCAGTCACCGTATCCATAGCGGCAGAAACCAGCGGTAAATTCAACGTGATGTTTTTGGTCAAACGGGTGGTCAGATCAGCAGTTTTTGGTAGGACTTCAGAATAGGCTGGCAATAATAAAACGTCATCAAAGGTTAAGGCTTCATCGACAATTCGCAACATACAGACCCCTAGTGGTGGTTATTTTGATGTGTGGGATTTTCGCGATAAGACAATCAACCAAGATCACCAGTATGACTTTACGATAGTCAAAGCCTTATGTGTTGCAGGCTTTTTATCATAGAGCTTTCGATAATAGACAATGAGCCAGTCGTTGTTTGTCTAAAAACCCTCTATCACTAAACAAACACCAGTACTTGAAAATTGCCATTGATTTATGAGTGATAAATTTGCACAAATACAGTGCAGACTCATCTCTTAATCGCTCATTTATCCCGTAAAAATAACGCCATATTATAACAAATACGCAGGCACCTCGCATGCTTATTTATCAGCTTATTTTGTAGAATTGATCAATATCATACAAACAGGCGCGCATTTGCTCTATCACTCAGACAGCGGCACGGGATTAACTGGCGTATCGAGCACAGATGGCGCATCTCACGCTTCGTGTTGCTTCATGATAAAACGCTCAGCGGGTAGATATGATTTTTGCTCACGATAGAGATAATGTAGCATCTGTTCACGTACTTGACATTCAAGATAAAAGGCATTCATCGGGCCGTCAGAGGCTAGGCTCCCTCTTAATTTGATGGTGTTTTCGCTCAGCGATACCGTGACCATCTCAGGCTCAGTTTCACCATCCCATAAGTCGTTATCTTTGACCAGTGAAATGAATTTTTCGCGAATGGCCTCGATATCAGCACCATAATCCACGTAAAGATAGACCACGCAAGTCTGATGCACCTCGGTATGAGACCAGTTTTCTACAACCTCGGTAATCAGGCGGCGCATCGGTACGATCAATCGGCGCTCATCCCACGTCTTTAGCACCGCATAGGTATAACGCAAATCTTCAATCGTCGTCCAATCCCCCTCCATCATCACCGTATCGCCAATACGCACAGGCTGAGTCACCGCCACCTGCACCCCTGCGATGATATTGCCCAAGATAGGCTGTGCAGCAATACCGATGACCACCCCTGCGATACCAGCTGAGGTCAATAGTGTCTTGCCCAGACCCTCCATATTGGTAAATTCGCTAAGCCCAATCCAGATACTGCCCAAAATCATGACAAAGATAAAGACGCGGCGAAATATCGATACATAGGTGCGGCGACGACGCTCTTTATCAAAATGCTCCTCGGCCAGATTTTCGATCTGCATGTTTTGATAGCGATTGGCAAAAAAGTTAATAATGCGAATACCAAGCCATGAAGTGCTAAATACTAGTCCAATCCAAATCAGCGGGCGGGTCGATGAGGCCACCGCATCTAGATAAGGAAAGCCCCCTGACACTAAGGTAAACACCAATGAAAAACTGATGGTAAAGGTCAAAGGTACCGTCAATTTGCTGACAAGGTCTGCCACACCATGACTGCTGCCGACGTAGTTGCTGTACTTTTCATCATCGATGTAGCGGCTGATGAGCTTTTCAGTGCCCTTACTCAGTAGCCAGCCCGCCCCCATGGTCAACAAGAAAAACAAAACGAGTGCTAAACACTCCCACAAAGCAATACTAAAAAACTGTATTTTTAACCAGGCAGGCAGATAGCGTTCAAACTCTGCCGGATGGTACTGCGCGTATAGGTTATCGATGTTGCCTACTGTCTGTGCGGAAAATACCCAAACAGGTGCTTCCTCCCCAACTCTCACGCGCTGCAAATAGATAGGTACGCGGCGCTCGCGGTAGTCGATATAGCCAAGCTGAATGGAGCGTCTGGCGATGCCCATCACGCTGCTGTTGTTACCCAGCGGCGGCTCAATAAGCCCATCCGGACGATCTGGCAAATCATCAAACACATACAGCTCTCTTTCGGACAATAAAAAATCCAAACGCTTAGAGAGCTCAAGCGCGCGGCTGCGCTGAATGCTTTGGTCGATCAGGTTCATATTCAGCGCGTAAGCGGCCAAGTCATACTGCTGTTTCATCACTGCCGACTGAAAAAACTCTAACGTGGCAAGCGGCGTGGTCAGGTTTGGCGGCTTAGATAACGGCGGCAAGCCGGTATTGAGTCTATCCAAAAGATAATAGCTCTCATGATATTCTCCCGTTAGCCCCGCATTACCCTGCAACTCACCTGCCTGCTCTACCGCGCTACGCTCAATGGGGTCAAATACCTCTTCTGCAATCGCAGAAACACTGACGCTGCCATCACTCATCGAGTCTAGCTGCTGCTCGGCGTATTCGCCAAAATTATCTGGCTGGGCAACAGCCTCTATCGCCGCGCCGAACGTCAGTACAAAAAACATCACCAGTATTTGCCATATCATAGCGCGCCGGCTCTTCGTCGACTTGTCATTGATCAGCCGATGGCCAATAGTGCGATGGCAAATAAAGGGTATGACTCTATCCGTGTCAGTCTGATGATGTTCAGCAGCATCCGTGTGAGAAGTATTCATATATCGACGGCCAGTAAGTTGCGTAAGTTGTATGAATTTGTATAAAAAATAAGCGTATCTTACAAGCGTAAGAATACCGTAAATGCGATATCAAAACCGTTTGGTCTTGGTACAAGGCGTATAGATATTTTATTTAATACCTTGCGTGCTGTCCCAACGCCGCGCACAATAAACACCTTTAGCACGTGGCACATAGTATCTTGCATGCCAACTTTATTTAGGCTCGACTAAATTTATTTTGAGTACAAAAAAAGCCAGCATCAAGCTGACTTTATATGTAAAAAAAACAAGTATGATCGTATAAGTCCGCTCAAATCCGCTTACGCGCGGCGCCATGTGGTACCAGCGCGGCTGTCTTCAAGCTCGATACCCGCCTGTTTTAACTGCTCGCGTATCTCATCGGCGCGGGCAAAGTTTTTGCTAGCTTTGGCATCATGACGCTCAGTGATAAGCGCATCGATAGCAGCATCATCTAGCCCATTATCTGCCTGCTCTCCAGTTACCGCTTGCAAGAACTGCTGTACAGGCTGCTGCAAGAGATTTAGCACTTGTGCCAAGGCCTTGAGCTGCTGGGCTGACTGCCATGCTGCCGTCACATCTTCAGCTTTAACAGCTTTATTGATATCTCGAGCCAAGCCAAACAACACACTTATCGCCGTTGAGCTATTAAAATCATCATTCATGGCTTTGATAAAGTCTTGTCCAGCAGCACTATCGTAAGCTTTAGCCACTAGCTCTGCATTGACTACGATTGACTGACCTTTTTGTTGCTCAGCCAATTTTAGCGCGTTGTATAATCTACTTAGGCTATTATGCGCTTCATCCAAAGCGCTGTCTGAGAAGTTTACTTGACTGCGATAATGGCTCGATAATAAGAAAAAACGCACCGTCTCAGGTAAGTATTTCGCGATCACATCACGAATGGTAAAGAAGTTGCCCAGTGACTTCGACATCTTTTCGCCATCGACATTGATAAAGCCAACATGCATCCAATTACGCGCGTACTCGCAGCCTGTCGCGGCTTCTGACTGGGCGATTTCGTTTTCGTGATGCGGGAACTGTAGGTCGTGACCACCGCCATGAATATCAAAGGTATCACCTAGGCATTTGGTCGACATCGCTGAGCATTCTATATGCCAGCCAGGACGCCCCTGTCCCCAAGGCGACGCCCACTGCGGCTCATCGGGTTTGGCCGCTTTCCATAAGACAAAGTCGAATGGATTGCGCTTGTCAGTCTCGACCTCAACACGCGAACCTGCCTGCATATCATCCAAGTTACGCTTAGATAATTTGCCATAATCAGCAAAGCTATCGACCGCATAATAGACATCACCATGATCCCCTGCATACGCATAGTCATTGTTGACCAAGTTGCCAATCATCTGCTGCATCTCGTCGATATAATCGGTCGCGCGTGGCTCAGCATTTGGCATCTGGCAGCCTAGAGCGCTCGCATCTTCGTGCATTGCATCGATAAAACGCTGGGTCAATGCACCAATCTCTTCGCCATTTTCACTCGCGCGAGCGATGATTTTGTCATCGATATCGGTGATATTACGGACATAATTGACATCATAACCTAGCTGCGCAAGCCAGCGCACCGCCATATCAAAGGCCACCATCACACGCGCATGACCAATATGACAATAATCATAAACGGTCATCCCGCACACATACATGCCGACCTGTCCTGCTTTGAGTGGTACAAACTGACGCTTGCTACCTGTCAGTGAATCATAAATGGCCAGCTGAGACATCGCATTGGCAAGTGGTGTGGTCATAGTTAAAAAGCCTTTGATATAAATAAGTGGAATACAAACAATACAGACAAAAAATCACGCGCAGCGATCCATGGACACTCATAAACTCTGCAGCGCGATAAAACTTAACCCATTATCTTAGCGAAAACCGCCATAAAATACTACAATGAGCACATAACTAACACCACTGAACGATAAAAACCGCTAAGGATATCAAGATGGGCAACCGTTTGAGTAAAATATATACACGTACCGGCGATGATGGTAGCACCGGCATGGCAGATGGCAGCCGCGTGAGCAAAGCCGATATTTTGTTTGGCGTGATGGGTGATGTTGATGAGCTAAACTCACACCTCGGTATGGTACGCGCGTACGTGCAGCAAGGCGCTCTATCAACATTTAAGACGCAGGCGGACGAGTCCGAGCTTTCTGAGGCGTTGGCGATTATTCAGCATCTTTTGTTTAATGTCGGTGGTGAGCTTGCTATGCCAGAATATGAAGGCGTGAACAGCACGCACATTGAATGGCTAGAGCAGCAAATCGATGCAATGAACGCTACCTTAGCGCCACTAAAAGACTTTATCTTACCCACTGGGTCGTTGCTGGTTAGTCAGCTGCATGTCGCACGTAGTGTGTGTCGCCGTGCTGAGCGCCAAGCGGTCCTATTACAGCAAGCGTGCCCGCAAGCAATCCGTGCAACGGCCATCAGCTTAATCAACCGTTTGTCTGATTGGTTGTTTGTCGCGGCACGTTTTTGCACAGACCCTGAGCAGGTCTCTGAGGTACTTTGGGACAGTCAGGTGTTACAGAACTTCGCCAGTGATAAGTAGCGGGCCCGAGACATCTGATATATACAAGCAAAAAAAAGAACCCGTAACGTAAAGACGTTACGGGTTCTTTTCTTCTAAAAACCACTATCATTACTGATTTTTATGGATTAATAAGTAGCGCTTTCATCTTCGATAATGACCATATCGATGCTGTCATCTTTTGGCACTGCTTTTGGCGTCGCAGGTGCGGCAGGCTCACTGGGAGTCGCATCACTGTTGGCTGCTGTACTGCTTGGCGAGCTAGTACCAGCGCTTTTATTTTGGTTATTGGTACTTGGCACCTCGATGGTCGGCGGCGTAGGAGGCTGGATCGGACGAATCGGCTCGACTGGTGTGGCAGCGCGTGGCTGACGCACAGGTGCTGACTGACGCTCATTGTCTTGTGCAGCAGCGCGGCGTTCTGCTTCACGCTCGGCGCGGGCGGCATCCATCGCCGACTTAAACACAGAGCCTGCCATGACATCAGCCACGACAGTGAGAAGCGCGGGCTGACCTGCGATTCGCGTACTTACTTGCCCGCCTTGAGCGCCAACGACATAGGTAAAAGCATCATCCACGAGCATGTTGTTATTGATACGAATGTTATTTTGCGCAAGACGTGATTGCAGGCTTGGCTGATTGTTGGCCGCTTGCACTTGACTGGCTTGATACAAATCCTCACTTGGGAGCGTCATACTGACGCTCGCCTGACACGTCGTCATGCCATTGCTGTTGGCTGCTTGTAGTACTGCTGCGTTTTGTACATCAATCACAACACCATTGGTCTTATCAGCAATGCTAGCGTCTGCAAGGCTGATCTCGGCGTCATTTGCATAATTGGCAGCGAGCGTCTGTGCTTGTTGATTGAGCGTATTTTTTAGTGTCGTTTTGAGGCGATCTTGCACCATGGGATCATCACAGCTGACCGCAGTAGCAGCAGCGTTTTCTGCGGCAGCCTCTTGCTCTGTCAACTCAGCGGTCTCTGTCGTCTCTTCTTTTTCTGAGCGATCACAGCCGACAAGCGCTAAACCACACACCATGCCAATACCAGCCACTTTTTGCCACTTGCTCACACTCTTATTTGCTACGCTCATATGTATTTTGCTCCCAATTTACTAATTCGTACCGTCACTGACGGACAGTGATTGATGTTCAAACCAAAACCCTAGCTGCCAGCGGTTAAAACCAGATTATTATACGGTGTTTAGATGAAATGGTCATTAGTGTCTGCCATGGATATACAAATAACGTCCTTCATTCGCCACAAAACCTGCGTTTGGTTGCAAAAACATAACAATGACATATTTATATAGGGCGTGTCGAACATTTTGATTCATTAAAGGTTAAATATAACGCCCACCATTTTGATTCATTTTGGTTCGGCATTTGCTCAGATAGCAGTCGTAAATGTTGTTAGACGTCACCTATCTCAGGCGATATGATGAGCCTAAAACACTCATTACTGTATCTAATGATAAACTTTAAGAACACGCTGTTACTCGGTCATCGCGGCGCGCGCGGTGAAGCCTTAGAAAACACCTTACTTGGATTTCAGCATATCGGGCGTCTAAAAAACCATGGTTTGGCTGGTGTAGAGCTCGATGTCCAGCTAAGCGCTGATGGTCATTTAGTGGTTTTTCACGATGAAGATTTGGCGCGGATGTGTGGCCAGCAGTCGCGTATTGCTCAGCTGACTCTAGCGGAGATCAGACGACACCTACAGCTTGGTCATCCTATTATCACCCTAGCGAGTATCGCCCAGACGTTGCACGAGTTTTCTGTCATTGAGCTTGAGATCAAGACCCATGAGCGCACCGATTATACCGCCCTTATTCAAGCGCTGGCGCGCGATCTGATTGACACGCCGCTGATTCATTTACCGCTTGTACTAACCAGCTTTGACACCGAGCTGCATGTGCGTCTGCAGCGGCATCAGCAGCTAAAACGCCTACCGCGAGGTTTACTCATTCGCACCGCCGAAGCACTGGCTACCGCGACCAATACTGCTTTGCAGTTGGGCTGTGTACAGCTGGGCGTGCATTATCCGCTGCTGAGTCGAGATATCATCGCTCATAGCCACCGTTACAACTTGCCTGTGAGTGCGTGGACGGTCAATGATATCGACGCCATACAGCAGCTGATCGACTGGCAGGTTGATGTCATCATCACCGACTTCCCCAGTCAGGTATTGGGCCGACAATAGGTTACGGTTGCGCTGTTAACTTTTTATTTATAGTTTCTGACTCTCCCTCAATTCTGAGACATGGGTTTTTGTACATATCTGCTGTAACACTTACACTTCTCCCTCATGTCTGATAAGTCTATCGCTATTTTGACCTATCCATTCTATAATCCATACAAGTTATTGTTATTTAGCAATATTTTTATAGTGTATAAATGTTCACTTTATTGTTTTTTTAGGGTAATATGGACGCTGAAATTAATACCGTTAGGGATATTACATGATTGCTAAAAAAGTCATAGGTTTACCACTTAAAGGCTTACGTCTCGCTATGAAATCTGGTGATACGCTTATACAAAACGCTGGCACTCAAGCGCTACGTGTTAAGACATGGTTTGACAATAACAAGAGCAACACCAATACAGCAGCAGAAACTCAATCTGCGGCTACAAGCGTCTACAAGAATGCAAACTCTGTAGCCAACTATGAAGGTGTTGACCCTCTTGAGCTTGAATTCCAAAAGTCGCCCATTAATTTAGTACCTGCTATCTTTTTGATAGCAACGCCTATTGCAGCGGCAGTTATTACCCCTTGGTATTTATTGACTCATGAAGTCAGTGCGCCAGTCTGGGGTGTGTTTGGCGCCTTTATGGTCTGGACTGGCCTTAGTATTACCGCAGGCTATCACCGTCTGCTGTCGCACCGTGCGTATAAAGCCCATCCTATTGTCAAAAACTTTTTATTGCTTGGCGCAACCCTAGCGGTACAAGGATCAGCATTTGACTGGGTATCTGGGCACCGTAGCCATCATCGTCATGTCGATGATCGTATGGAAGACCCGTATTCAGCGCAGCGTGGGTTTTTCTTTAGTCACATTGGTTGGATGCTACGTAACTACCCTAGCGGCCGTTTTGATTACAAAAATATCCCTGATTTGACTAAAGATAAAGTGTTACAAATTCAGCATAAATACTATGGTCTTTGGGTGCTCGCGACTAACGTGGCTATGGTTGCTGCAGTTGGTTGGTTGATCGGTGACGTTTGGGGTACGCTGGTGTTAGCAGGCCTGCTACGTCTAGTGCTGACGCATCACTTTACGTTCTTTATCAACTCCTTGTGTCATATGTTTGGTACGCGCCCGTATACCGATACCAACAGTGCCCGTGACAACTTCTTTTTGGCGATATTTACATGGGGTGAAGGCTATCATAACTACCATCACTTCTTCCAATACGACTATCGTAATGGTGTCAAATGGTGGCAGTATGACCCAACCAAATGGCTGATTTCCGGTTTATCTAAGCTTGGTTTAACCTCAGATCTGCGCACCGTTGATGATACGACGATTAAGCATGCTGAAGTACAAATGCAGTTTAAGCGTGCGCAGCAACAAATCGACAAAGCAACTTCTGAAGGTTTTGATATTTCGCAAGCAATGCAAAATTTCCAAGACCGTATTAAGCTTGAATACGATGCCTTTATGAAGACCGTTGAAGAGTGGCAAGCGCTAAAAGCCAAAGCCATTGAACTAAAAAAGATTGAATGTGCTGATCGTTTGCATGAAGTAGATGAGAAGCTAAAACACGATTATGCAAAGATTGAACAAAAAATCCTTGAGCACAATAGCAACCTAAAAACTGCTTTTCGCTCAATCGGTCTTAGCAAAAAAGCCGCTTAGTTTTTACTAAGTTAGTATTAAAACTAGTATTTAAAAATTGCTACTTTTCTCCTACCCTCTAACTGTTATAGTTAGGGGGATTTTTTTGCTCAATTTATCGATAAAAAATAGGAAGCCGTTATGCGCTACCAAAATAGCTATGCCCAATTAGATCCGCGTCTATATCATAAGCAGCCGCCAAGCGCTCTTAACAACCCGCGTGCCGGCCACTTCAATTCACAAGTCGCTGAGCAATTAGGCTGGTCAACTGATCAAGAGTTAATGGAGCGCTGGGTCGAAATCGTCGGCGGAGAGTATGTGCCTGAGGGTTTTGAGCCGCTGGCGATGGCTTATGCTGGTCATCAGTTTGGGCAATGGGCGGGACAACTGGGCGATGGGCGCGGGCTGCTTATGGCGCAAGTCATTGATCATAATGAGCAGCGACAAGACTTACATCTTAAAGGTATCGGTCTGACGCCCTACTCGCGTATGGGAGATGGGCGCGCGGTCCTTCGTAGTACCATTCGCGAGTATTTATGCGGTCACGCACTTACCCAGCTTGGCATCCCTTCCTCAAATGCTTTGGGCTTTGTCGTTTCTGATACACGTGTGCGCCGCGAACGTATGGAGGCTGGCGCTGCTTTAATGCGAGTAGCAGATAGTCATGTACGCCTTGGTCATGTCGAATGGATAGCGAGCTTTGCACCGGACTTACTCGGCGAGTTTACTGATTATATGATTGATACTTACTATCCGGAGTGCCGCGATGCTGAGCAGCCGGTACTGGCATTTTTAAGTACTGTTGTCGAGCGTACCGCGCGTATGATTGCCGATTGGCAGTTGATCGGCTTTGCTCATGGGGTAATGAATACTGACAATCTATCGATTACCGGCAGCACCTTAGACTTTGGGCCTTTTGGCTTTATGGAGCGCTTTAATCCGGCTTGGATTAATAACCACTCTGATCATACAGGACGTTACGCTTATCAGAACCAGCCCGCTATTGGTTATTGGAACCTAAACGTTTGGCTACCGCATTTTATGCGTCTTGAGGGCGTGACTCGTGAGACTCTAGCAGACTGCTTAGCACCTTATGAAGCGACGTTTATGCAGCACTATCAGCAAGGACTGTGTCAAAAGCTTGGACTGCCGCATCGAAGCGAGAGCCTCAGTGTGGCTTTTGAGTGGTTGACTCTATTAGAAGACAACTTACTCGACTACACCAACAGCTTTCGGGCGCTGCTTGGCCTGCTGGCGCCAGAGGATTATCCATATGAGCATCAATTATTGACCACCATGACTGCTGAGTTAAGCCCTGAGGCGCAGCAAGTGTGGCAAGATTGGTCAGCGCGTTATGTTAGCCTCATCGAGTCTTCAAAACTCGCAGAGGTACAGGCGACCATGCAGGCGCACAACCCTGTCTATGTGCTGCGTAATAGCATGGCACAAAGAGCCATTACGGCTGCAGAACAGGGTCAGTTTGAGGAAGTGGATCGCGTCTTCACCTTGCTTGCGCATCCTTATCAGGTACAGTATATCGCAACAGAGCTCGATACCCTGCCACCCGATCCTCATGCGCCGCAAATGCCGATTAGCTGTTCTTCATAATTGGTTTAGCCATTTAACACCTCAGGCCACACAAAACAGTGTCTTTGGCCTTTATAGACTGTAATATTTTGAGACATTATGAAATTAAGGTTGATATGTTATGGGGTTTTTTGGCATTATCAACCAGCGAAATAACGAATATCATTTTATTATATTATTCGCACAATCGGGCCGAGTTGACTAGGCAGTGAATTGCCAATAGTGCTAGAATAACGGTTTTCGCTCGATTGCTTTTTTGGCCTGATATTAAACTGCCGATCATAACCCTTTTAATGCCGATGTTCTCTTTGATTATTATCATTCAATAAGCGTTGAGACGGCGGCGTTATTTTTTTATCTCCATTTACTTTATTCCAATTTATTCCAACCATGGCAATTATTATGAATGACGATACCACTTTGAATACGGATACCCACAGTTCAGAAAAAGAGCAGTTTGAACAAGCTGCCTTGCACTATCATGAGTTTCCGCGCCCAGGTAAAATCTCAGTCACCCCTATCAAACAGCTGGCAAACCAGCGTGACTTGGCCTTGGCTTATTCGCCAGGGGTAGCAGTACCTTGTCTTGAAATCGAAAAAGAGCCAAAGCTTGCTGCCAAATATACAGCTCGCAACAACTTGGTCGGCGTCATCACCAACGGTACTGCCGTCCTAGGTCTGGGTAACATCGGGCCTTTGGCGTCTAAGCCTGTGATGGAAGGTAAAGGGGTACTATTCAAAAAGTTTGCTGGTATTGATGTTTTTGATATCGAGATTGCCCAAAACGATCCAGACAAGTTTATCGAAGCGGTTGCCTCTCTTGAGCCAACCTTTGGTGGTATCAACCTAGAAGACATCAAAGCCCCAGAATGCTTCAAAATCGAGCGCGAATTGCGCGAGCGTATGAACATTCCGGTGTTCCATGACGATCAGCACGGCACGTCTATCATCGTCGCGGCCGCCATGCTCAATGCCTTATTACTTACTGGCAAAAAAATCGAAGAAATCAAAGTGGTGTGCTCAGGCGCAGGTGCCGCTGCCATCTCTTGTCTAGATATCATCTGCGCGCTTGGCGTCGATAAAAACAATATCATCGTATCAGACTCTCGCGGTATCATCAGCACCAGCCGTGAAAATCTAGACGAAACCAAACAGCGCTATGCTCGTGACATCACCGCGACGTCTATCGAAGAAGTCATGGACGATGTCGATATGTTCTTGGGCTTATCAATGCCCGGCACCTTGACCGAAGATATGGTTCGCCGTATGGCAAAAGACCCAATCGTCTTTGCCCTTGCCAACCCAACCCCTGAAATCATGCCTGAGCTTGCGCATGCTGTCCGTCCTGACGTCATCATGGCGACTGGTCGCTCAGACTATCCAAACCAAGTAAACAACGCCCTTTGCTTCCCATACATCTTCCGCGGCGCTCTAGATGTAGGCGCAACCGCAGTCAACGAAGAGATGAAAATCGCTTGTGTAAAAGCAATCGCTGCTATGGCACATGTCGAAGCCACCCCAACCAGCAACGTTAAAAACATCGAGCAGATGAAGAGCTTTGGCCGTGATTACTTAATTCCAGGCCCACTAGAGCCAAACCTTATCATCGAGATTGCCTCTGCCGTTGCCAAAGCCGCCATGGACTCAGGCGTTGCCACCTTGCCTATCGCTGACATGAACGCCTATCGTCAGAGCCTATCTGAGTTTGTCTATAACTCAGCGTTTGTGATGAAGCCTGTCTTTGCGCGTGCCAAAGCAGCACCAAAGCGTATCGTCTACTGTGAAGGTGAAGACAACAACGTCCTACTGGCAGTGCAAGTCGTGGTCGACGAAGCGCTTGCCCACCCTATCTTGGTCGGTCGCCCAGCTGTCATCGAAGATCATATCAAAAGACTCGGTCTGCGCCTAAAAGATGGTGAAAACATCACTATCGTCAATCAAGACGACGATCCACGCTACAAAGACTACTGGCAAGGATACTACGAGAAAAACAAACGCCGCGGCGTCAGTATCGAGCTTGCCCGCCGTGATGTGCGTCGCAAGACCACGCTACACGCCGCGGCGTCAGTATCGAGCTTGCCCGCCGTGATGTGCGTCGCAAGACCACGCTAATTGGCTCGCTACTGGTAGACAATGGCGATGCAGATGGCATGATTTGTGGTACGTTTAGTCATTATCAATTGCACTTAGACTATGTCCAAAGTGTCATTGACAAAAAAGAAGGTGTTAGCGACTTTTATGCGATGAATGCCGTACTGATGCAAAATCGCAACATCTTTATCGCGGATACTTATATCCACGAAGCCCCAACAGCAGAGCAATTGGCTGAGATGACCATCTTGGCCGTTGAGCAGCTACGTCGCTTCGGTATTACGCCTCGTGTCGCTCTCGTATCACACTCAAACTTCGGTACCTCAAACCGTGACAGCGCGGTGAAAATGCGCAAAGTCTATCAAATCTTGACCGACATGAACGTCGATTTTGAATTTGAAGGTGAGATGCAAGGTGATGCGGCGTTGAACGAAAACATTCGCCTAGAAGACATGCCATCAAGCCCACTAAAAGGCGCGGCGAATCTGCTGATATTGCCAACGCTAGATGCCGCAAATATCGCCTTCAACTTACTAAAAACCGCGACAAATAGCGCTTCTATCGGCCCTATCTTATTGGGTAGCAGTAAGCCTATCCATATCCTAACACCATCAGCAACCGCGCGCCGTGTGGTCAACATGACAGCACTTGCCGTGACGGAAGCTCAGGATTTGGAAAACGAAAACCAATAATGGGCTGATGATGTTTGTCGCATCGACATCCCTTCACTCGTTACTTTAAACTTCAAATATTGTAACAACGTAAAGGACGCTAACCTCTATGGATAGCGCTCCTCTGTTATACTAAAGCCAGCCATCGCCATTTCAGTGCGATGGCTGGTTTTTTATTGTCATTGACTGATGGCACATATCAGTCCTAACTTGCGCGATAATACGAGGCTATCATGCAGATTTATCTTGTTGGCGGAGCCGTCCGCGACCAGCTACTAGGACGACCTATCAAGGACAAAGACTACGTCGTCGTGGGCGCGACAGTAGCACAGATGCTCAGTGCTGGGTTTGTACAAGTAGGCGCAGACTTTCCGGTGTTTTTGCATCCAAAAACGCATGAAGAGTATGCGCTAGCGCGTACTGAGCGCAAACAAGGCGTCGGCTATCAAGGCTTTAGTATCCATGCCAGCATCGATGTTACTTTGCAAGAAGACTTGCAGCGCCGTGATCTGACCATCAATGCAATGGCGATAGAAGTCACTAGCCTAACCGATGACACGCCGCTGACAGGCGAGGTGCTCGACTACTACGGCGGATTGGATGATCTTGCGAATAAGACCTTGCGTCATGTCTCACCTGCGTTTAGTGAAGACCCTTTGCGGGTACTGCGTACCGCACGATTTTATGGGCGTTATTATGATTTGGGCTTTACCATCGCTGAGGAGACACTGGCATTGATGCGCCAACTGGTCCACTCAGGAGAGCTTGCTCACCTCAGTAGTGAGCGTATTTGGCAAGAATCGAGCCGCGCGATGATGCAGCTCTCCCCGCATGTGTACTGGCAGCAATTGTTTGATATCGGTGCACTTGATGACTATTTTGCACCGCTAGGCCAAGCATGGCAAAATACCACTGTTAAAGAAACCGTACAAACCGCTTTGTATTTCGCCGGTCAAATGCAGTTGAACCTCTCACAACGTTGGGCCTTGCTTATGGCGAGTCTCGATGACGCTTTGTTTCATTTAAAAAACGATGCAATCACAGCTGCTAGGAGCATCTCTAGCCTAGGTCAAAGCGCCAAAGTACCCAAAGCGCATACTCAATTTGCTAGTCTTTTTGTCGAGCAAGCGCAGCAGCTAAATAACATAGATAAGCTGAACGCCGCACAAAAGATTGATCTTATTCAAGCTTGTAGCGCGCACAAAGCACCTGAGAAGCTCTCACAGCTGTTGGTATGTAGTCATACTTTTCAGTTGGCAAAGCAGCATCGGCAAATGATGCTGGCTCTCAATAGTTTTCACGCGATTGGTATGGAAGACATCGAAGCCGGGCTTCGAGGGCCAGAAATTGGTGCAGCATTACGGCAAGCGCGCATAGATCATCTGGACACTCAGCACCCCTCTTAAGTGAGGATAACCGAACCGTCAAAGTGCGTCCTGATATAACTCCTAAGATATAGTACTGCTACGACTTTACTCCTTTATACCAAAAATACAGATAGACTATGAATCAAGCCGTTATCCCTATTCAGTCGGCAACTGCCAACGCAGGCGCGCCTGTCATGCTCGTTACTGGCAGCGCTAAACGTATCGGAGCTGCTATTATTAAAGCGGCGCATACTCAAGGCTACCGAGTCATTATCCACTGTCGTCACAGTGAGCAGCAAGCAAAGGCGCTCACTGCCGATCTCAATCGCCGCCGTCCTGATAGCGCGGCGATGATCGTCGCTGACTTAAAGCTGGTCAATGAGCCTAAGCGCCTAAACGACTTTGTAGCGAACATCATATCCTGTTTTGGTCAGTTGGATGTATTGGTGCATAACGCCTCGCGTTTTTATCCTACTCCCCTTGGTAGCATTAATACTCAGCAGTGGGACGAGCTGTTTTTGACCAATGCCAAAGCGCCGTTATTACTCAGTCAAGCATTCTTGCCTTATCTGCAAACTCAGCACGGCTGCATCATTAGTTTGCTAGACATCCATGCTCATGATAGGCCATTTAAAGGCTATAGCGCTTATAATATGGCAAAGGCAGCGCATCGTATGATGGTGCAGTCCTTGGCGCTTGAAATGGCACCTAGCGTACGGGTCAATGGTGTCGCGCCAGGCGTCAATATACTGCCCGACGCTGATAGTGATCAGGCTCTCAATGATGATGAACAAAAGAACATTCTCCGCTCTATACCGATGCAGCGTATTGGTCGCCCTGATGAGATAGCCCATAGCGTGCTGTATCTAGCACAGGCCAGCTATGTCACAGGCGAGATCATCACCATCGATGGTGGACGCCATTTGACTTTGGCAGGTGGTAGTGTTTGATCAAAAAAAACAGCTGATTTTGAATAATATCTGTCTGACAGGCTATCTTTTACTTGAAAATTAAAAAAAATCAGGTATCATTATGCGTCTAACGTTAGGGCCCATAGCTCAGTTGGTTAGAGCAGAGGACTCATAATCCTTTGGTCGTAGGTTCAAGTCCTACTGGGCCCACCAAATTCAAACCCTTACAGTCATCGACTTGTAAGGGTTTTTTATTGTCTAAAATTTATGTGACTGCATGGATGTAATTAATTTTTGGGGCTGTAGTAGATAAGCACTATGCTAGACTACTTTTATGAAGAAAACCCTCCCTAAATTAGATACGCATAATATTCTACTGCTTTTCACAATATCACCATCTACAGTTTAACCTATCAAACGCTGTGCTAAAAAATTCACCAACACGCCAATTTTTACCACATTACGGCTAGTGGGCGGATACACCAAATAAATCCCGTCATCTGTCGCCAAAGACGGGGTCACTTGCCAATCAGACAACACCTGTACCAACGCCCCAGACTGCAACGCTTTCTCAATCAGCCAATTAGGTAAATGGCTAATCCCTTGTCCATCAAGCGTGGCTTGTTTCAGCATTTCTATATTATTACCCATCAAATTCCCTGTCACCCGCAAACTTTGCGTTTTACCCGTTTGATGGAAATACCACTTTGACGCATAGCCTTGATACATAAACGGCAAACAATTATGCTCGGCTAATTGTGACGGTATTTGTGGTGTTCCATGCAATCGTAGATAATCGGGACTCGCACATAACAGCCGTTGCTGAGAGGCAATAAATTTTGCTACCAATCGGTCATCCTCCACACGCCCTAACCGCACCCCTACATCATATTTCTCATTAAATAAATCTACAAATTCATCACTGGCAAATAGCTCCAATTCAATTTTTGGGTATAAATGGGCAAATTCGGCAAGCAATGGGGCGATTTTTTCAATCCCATAGGAACTGGGAAAAGTAAGGCACAGTCGCCCTTGTGGTTCAATTTGCTCCTCTTTAATCGCTTCATTTACCTGTTGTAATTCAGCTAATATCGGCTCGGTCTGTTGTAAATAACGCATCCCTGCATGGGTCAAATCCAAATGTCTGGTTGAGCGATTCAATAGCTTAACTTGCAAGGATTGTTCTAAGTTATCAATTTGCCGAGTGACAGACGACACCGCCAGCCCAAGCTGACTTGCCGTGGCAGTAAAGCTACTAGTATTCGCCACATGGTGAAAAATAGTGAGGGCATAAAAGTAATTGATGGTCATGGGTTTGTTAGCAGTTAAGTGTATTTTTGAATAAACATATTTTTGCAAAAAAAGCAAAACTGTTTCTAATTTTATCCCAATTATCATTAAAAACAAAAGCATTATACTAGGGTTATATTTTTTAATGCTTAATTTAACGGAGTGACTCCCATGACCACAAGCTCACAACAAAAACAACTACCCCCTCATCTTGCCAATCACCCTGCATTTAGTGAGGTGTTTCAAGCGGATAAACTCACCTTGGGATTGATTGCCCCGTTTAAAGGCTATCCCAATAGTCCGATTCCGAGCTTAGAAGATTTTGGGGAAACCGCTGTCTTAGCAGAACAGCTTGGATTTTCTGCACTATGGTTGCGAGATGTGCCATTTTATGACCCAAGTTTTGGCGATGTTGGACAAGCATTTGACCCCATGGTTGCCATGGGCTATTTGACTGCGAAAACCCAACGAATTGCGATAGGTTCAGCAGGCATCGTTGCACCTTTGCGGAGTCCCATTCATATCGCCAAAGCCTCAGCAAGTACGGCAGTATTAAGCAATAATCGCTTTATTTTGGGGATGTCGAGTGGCGATAGACCTGTGGAATACCCTGTGTTTCAGCAAAACTTTGACAATCGTGCCGAGCGTTTTCGAGAAAGTTGGGACATGATTCGTGCCTTAACCACCCAAAAATTTCCGCAGTTTAAAGGGCAACATTATGGGGATTTAACAGGCAATATTGGCTTTATCCCTACCCTTGAACAACGCTTACCGATGGTTGCTATTGGTCGTGCCAGACAGGAACTAGATTGGCTTGCTAATACTGCCGATGCGTGGATTTGGCATGGGGTAAACCCAAAAGATACCAAAAATATTGTGCAAACCTTGGCGGATTTAAATCAAGATGACGCTTGGTATCCTTTTGATTATGCCAATTTTGTCGAACTTAGTGAGAATCCGAATGAGCCTGCTCAATTATCTCGCAATATTTATCTACGAGGCGGGTCACATAGTTTGCTGGAATTTTGGCAAGAGCAGAAAGAACAAGGCTTATCTCATGTCGCCATTAATTTAAAGCCTACCAAACGCCCTGTCAAAGAAACATTGCAAGACTTAGCAGAAAATGTGCTAGCTAAATTAAACCAATAAAAATGGGGTATAAAACCATGAAAACGCTTGTCATTGATACCACAATCAATGCCCATACTGAGTCATTTTCGGCTCAGTTACTACAACAAATCAAACAGCAATTTGCTAAAAGCACAACCTATTTGCCATTAAATGACATGGATTTACCTACCTTGGATGAGGCAACCCTAACGGTCATTTATAAAAAAAAGCAGGGAAGGCTTTGAGCGTGGCGGAGCAAGCTATCGCCGACACTCGGCAAGCGATGTTACAGCAGTTTAAAGCGCATCAAAAAACGTTATTATCTATCCGATGTATAACTACAATATCCCTGCTCGACTCAAAGTGTAGTGGCATAGGTATGAAGCTACTGCAGATTTAGTGCTCCATTCTGATGGGGAAGGATCTTTGAAGTGGCTATTGAAACAAGATAGGGCCTGTTGAACATTCATAATTTGAGCCAGATATAAGCACAAGCAAG